>NZ_JBBMRD010000006.1:0-237971 GCF_038900355.1 Olleya sp. AS48
TCCCACAACCCTTTTTTTAATCTTTTTTTAATTTTATTTTAATACAAACCTTTAATGCCTTATTGCTAACAGGTTATGAAATATTTTTATTTGAATTGGTTGTGATTTAAACTAATTACGGTGGTTTTAATAGACACTATGTTACTTTTACTAGTATAAATTAGTTTGAGATGCTTGCGTTAAGGATTGAACGGTCTGCTTGAGCTCTTTTTTGTTTCCTATTATATATTGGCTATTATATTGCGTATTACAAATAGACATTATGTATATGTATAATACTTATGTAAAAAAAAGCGAGTAGTGAAAGCCTGACCCTTTGGGTAACGCCATTATTTTATTGTGTGAATTTATTTAGTATTAGTTAAGAGTTGTATTGCCAATTACTAATATCCTATTATATTTGCGGTCTAATATTATATTGATGATAAAAATTACTTTACCGGACGGTAGTGTAAAATCTTTTGAAAAAGATTCTACACCTATGGATGTTGCTAAGAGTATTAGCGAGGGATTGGCAAGAAATGTTATTTCGGCAAGCTTTAATGGAACAACCGTTGAAACATCTACGAAATTAACAACAGATGGATCTTTGGTACTTTACACTTGGACTAACGATGAAGGAAAGAAAGCATTTTGGCATAGTTCTGCCCACGTATTAGCTCAGGCGATTGAGGAGTTATATCCTAATAGTAAATTAACTATTGGTCCTGCTATTGATAATGGTTTTTATTATGATGTTGATTTTGGTAATGAGACCATTACTGATAAAGATTTTAAAAACATTGAAACTAAAATGTTAGAGATTGCAAGAGGCAAACATGAGTTTGCTATGCGATCTGTTACTAAAGCCGATGCTTTATCTTTATATAAAGACAATGAATATAAGACTGAATTAATTGAAAATCTTGAGGATGGGACTATTACTTTTTGTGACCATTCTACTTTTACTGATTTGTGTCGTGGTGGACATATCCCGAACACAGGGATTATTAAAGCTGTAAAAATATTATCTGTTGCAGGTGCTTATTGGAGAGGTGATGAAAACAAACCACAATTAACACGTGTTTACGGAACATCTTTTCCAAAACAAAAAGAATTAACTGAATACTTAGCTTTATTAGAAGAAGCTAAAAAACGTGACCATAGAAAGTTAGGTAAAGAACTTGAGCTTTTTACTTTTTCTCAAAAAGTTGGAGCAGGTTTACCTTTATGGTTACCAAAAGGTGCTGCTTTACGTGAGCGTTTAGAAGATTTTTTAAAGGCTGCTCAGAAAAAAGCAGGTTATGAAATGGTTGTTACACCACATATAGGACAAAAGGAGCTTTATGTTACTTCTGGACATTATGCTAAGTATGGTGAAGATAGCTTCCAGCCAATTACTACGCCAAAAGAAGGTGAGGAATTTTTACTAAAACCAATGAACTGCCCACATCACTGTGAAATATATAACAGTATGCAATGGTCTTACAAAGATTTACCAAAGCGTTTTGCTGAATTTGGTACTGTTTATAGATATGAACAAAGTGGCGAATTACATGGTTTAACAAGAGTTAGAGGTTTTACGCAGGATGATGCCCATATTTTTTGTACTCCAGATCAATTAGATCAAGAGTTTAAAAATGTTATTGATTTAGTGTTGTATGTATTTGGATCTTTAGGATTTGAAAACTTTACTGCACAAGTATCATTGCGTGACCCAGAAAAGCCAGAAAAATATATTGGAAGTTTAGAAAACTGGGAAAAAGCAGAACAAGCTATTATAAATGCTGCGAAAGATAAAAATTTAAATTATGTTATAGAAACTGGCGAAGCTGCATTTTACGGACCTAAATTAGACTTTATGGTTAAGGATGCTTTAGGTAGACAATGGCAATTAGGAACTATTCAGGTTGATTATAATTTACCAGAACGTTTTGAATTATCTTATAAAGGTAGTGATAATGAAACACACAGACCTGTAATGATACACCGTGCGCCTTTTGGGAGTATGGAACGTTTTATAGCAATTTTACTGGAACATACAGGAGGAAATTTCCCGCTTTGGTTAATGCCAAATCAAGTTTCTATATTAACTCTTAGTGAGAAATACGAGAAATACGGTGAAAAAGTTTTAACTTTGCTAGAAAATCACGAAATTCGCGCACTTGTAGATAACAGAAGCGAGACCATTGGTAAGAAAATTAGAGAGGCTGAAATGAGTAAAACGCCTTATATGATTATCATTGGGGAACAAGAGGAAGCAGAAAACAAAATATCTGTAAGACAACATGGTGGTGAAGATTTAGGCACGATTAGTGTAGATACCTTTGCAGAAATTGTTAAAACAGAGATAAATAAAACAAAAAGACAATTTTAAAATTAAGTTTAACTAAAATATATAAGTCATAGCAATACGTAGAAAAAGATCAAGAGGTCCGGCAAGAATCATTAAGGAAGATCAGCACAACATTAACGGTAAGATTAGAGCAGAAAAAGTGCGTCTAGTTGGAGAAAATGTTGAAGTAGGAATTTATACCACTAAAGAAGCAAGAGAATTTGCAAGAGAGCAAGAACTTGACTTGGTGGAGATTTCGCCTAAAGCAGATCCGCCTGTATGTAAAATAATGGATTACAAGAAGTTTCTTTATGAACAGAAGAAGCGGGAAAAAGCATTAAAATCCAAGGCTACAAAAGTTGTTATCAAAGAAATTCGATTTGGTCCTCAAACAGATGACCATGATTACGAATTTAAAAAGAAACACGCCGAGAAATTCTTAAAAGAAGGTGCAAAGCTAAAAGCTTTTGTTTTCTTTAAAGGGAGATCAATTGTGTTTAAAGAGCAAGGACAAATATTATTATTACGATTAGCTCAAGATTTGGAAGAATTTGGAAAAGTAGAGCAAATGCCAAGACTTGAAGGAAAGCGTATGACCATGTTTATTGCTCCTAAAAAGTAAATAGTATCCTTTATTAAGGACCACAATATTATAAGCGAAATAATTAAAACTAGGAAACAAAATGCCTAAAATGAAAACAAAATCTAGTGCTAAAAAGCGTTTCAAGCTTACTGGTACTGGTAAAATTAAAAGAAAGCACGCTTTTAAAAGTCACATCTTAACAAAGAAGTCTAAAAAACGTAAGCTTAAGTTAACTCATGACGGTTTAGTACATAAAGCGGATGAGAACAATATTAAAGTAATGATGCGTTTAAAGTAACATTACCTTAATTGGTTACAAATTATTTATAAACCCTGGAGTTAGGCCTTTACAAAGTGTTAATTAATTAACCGCCTACTACAAAAAACAATTTAAATTATGCCTAGATCAGTAAATTCTGTTGCCAAAAGAGCCAGAAGAAAAAAGGTGCTTAAACAAGCAAAAGGTTACTTTGGACGTCGTAAAAACGTTTGGACAGTAGCAAAAAACGCGGTTGATAAAGCTATGCAATATGCATACAGAGACCGTAGAAACAAAAAGAGAACTTTCCGTGCATTATGGATCACGCGTATTAACGCTGGAGCAAGATTACATGGAATGTCTTACTCACAATTTATGGGTAAAGTAAAAGCTAATAATATCGAATTAAACCGTAAGGTTTTAGCTGATTTAGCAATGAACAATCCAGATGCTTTTGAAGCAATTGTGAATAAAGTAAAATAAAGGGCATTTTGCCATTTGTATAACAATACTTCGCTTATAAAATAGAAAATCCGATTCTTAATTGAATCGGATTTTTTTATGCCATTTAATTATAACTTAACTATAATAATTGTTTTATAACAAACTTATCCACTAGCTTTACATTTTAAATATTGAATTGCACATGTCATTAAGCCAAATTAAATTAATAGTATCCGATTTAGATGGAACTTTATTAAACGCTAATCATCAAGTAAGTGATGAGTTTTTTGAATTATTTAAAATCTTAAAAGAAAAAAACATATTGTTTGTAGCTGCTAGCGGAAGACCTTATTATAGCATGCTTGAAAAATTAAAAGTTATTAAAGATGATATTATTATAGTATCAGAAAATGGTGGACTAGCAATAAAACAAGATCATTTACTAATTTCAAATACTTTTAAAAAAAACAGCTTAACTACAATTTCTAAATTAGTAGTTGGATTACAGGATACTCATCCTGTATTTTGTACAAAAAATAAAGCTTACGTAATAAGTAAATCTGAAAAATTGTTATCACTTTTAAGTGAGTATTACTCAAATTACGACATTATTGATGATGTGTCTGAAATTACAGAAGACGTTTATAAAATAGCATTATATCATGAAGAAAGCTCTGAAAAGTACATCTACCCTTCCGTTAAACATTTGGAACAAAATTTTAAAGTAAAGGTATCTGCCAACCACTGGGTTGATATTTCAGAAAATATAGCTAATAAAGGCTATGCCATTAAACATATTCAAGAGCTATATAATATTAATGAATCTGAAACTATGGTTTTTGGAGATTATAATAATGATATAGAGATGCTAAAGTTAGGACACTATAGTTACGCTATGGATAATGCACATCCAAATGTAAAAACCATTGCTAACTACTTAACTAAATCAAATAATGAAAAAGGGGTTGAAATTGTAATCAAGCAGTTAATTGATAGTTTGATTAATTAAGTTTATTAATTGAAAATAACTTAAGAGTGCTTTCTTTACCTTTTAAAGTAATGTCACCCAATGATGTAAGCTTGTATTTATGTAATTTAAGTTTTTGAAGTAATGATTCGGATATAAGAAGCGTTTCATCATACTTATTACACTCTCCTTGTATTCTTGCAGATGTATTTATAACATCTCCATGGTAAGCAATTTCTTTTTTAATAGTCCCAACTTCTGTCACTATTAATGTTCCTCCATGCAATCCAGCTTTAAATTTAGGTATTATACCAAACTGTTTGAGGTATATTTTTTCTTTTTTAACTAACTTATCTTGAAATTTATAAAATAATTCGACACAATTATTTTGTTTTAAACCTTTCTTAAAAGTCCAACTAATCACAGCCTCATCACCAACATATTGATAAATATTTGCATCAAAATTATTTATTATCGAGTTAAGATCATAAAAGCATTGTTGAATCAATTGACTGTATTTATAGTGGCCTAATTGCTCTGCAATTGTGGTCGAAGATTGAAGATCTAGAAACATAAAAATACGCCGTTCTTCTCTTGGTCTTTTATATTTTCCAATTAACTGATTAAATAAAACGCCATGACCAAAGTTTTCTATCGCAATTTTTAAAAAAGAAAATATTAATGAGCATATATTAAAATACACAACTATTAGCCAAAACACTTTATTTTCCATCCACCAACCAGGTTCATTTGGAAGGTTTCTGTCTATTTGAACTTCTATTAAACCAACCACAAAATTTGTTGAAAGTATTAATAAAAGTAAATAAACAATTGTTTTAAGTAATATTAGTAAACCAGTAGAAAATTTGTACAGCAATAATTTATCAGAAATAAACTCGATTATCCCATAAAAAAAGCCAACAAGCACACCTATTAAAATACTAAATTGTAACCATTGTGTTATTGGTATTACTTGGTCGTAGTTAGTTACAAATGCCTTTCCTCCTTCCGTGCCTATTTCAAAATAACGGATAGTAATAAATAAGCAAAACGATAATACCCAAAAAAGTATTGTAATGATTTGTAATTTGAGGAATTGTAGTATTGATTGTTTCAAAAAAAAGACAGAATTTAAAGTGCTATTTCGTCAATTGCAGTTTTAAATTCTGACCAACTTATAAGTTGATCTCCATCTAAATCATAACCTTCTATTAATTTTGAAGCAACTATACCTCTAATAAACCCACTAATTTCTGCTTCTTGCAAAAGGTTTTTAATTTCTGATTTTGATAATTTTTTATCACCATCTTCATCAAAAAAATCAAATGCATTTTTTGGAGATTCGAAGTGGTTGGTGATTAATATTTCAATTTTTTTTAAGATTTGATCTTTTGTTGACATTTTAAGACTGTTTTAGATTAACTGTAATGTAGTAAAAATAATATTCTTATATAATATTGTTTAGTTAAACAACACTAAAATTTAATAATTTGCTATTAGTATCCGCTAGTTATATAGCAAAAAAAAGCAGTGTTGTAAATTACAACACTGCTTCTCGAACTTTACTAAACTTCCTTAGTGTTTAATAACTCGATTAATAGCTTCTTTTTGATTAATCTTAGTCTTAATAATATATATACCATTTTGATAATCTGTTAAATCTAATAGAAAAGCATCACTTCTGTTTTTTGAGTTTAAAAGTAGTCTTCCGTTTAGGTCGTATACTGTTATTTCAAAATCTTGTACTTTAGATAAAGTAACCTTAACCTTATCTGTTGTTGGATTTGGAAATACCTTTACTTCATTAATTAAAAAATTAGACACTGACAGTGTTTCATCTGTTACAGTAACTTCATTTGAAATAACATTGCAACTAGCAGTACCATTCATTACAACTCTAAATTGTAAACCAACAACAAATGAAACATTATCTCCTGAAATTGTTAACGTATTAGTTGTAAAACCAGTTACATCCGGATCTGTAAATGAATCGTCTAAAGGCATCCATGAACCACCTTCACCATCTTCAAGAAACACTTCCCATTGGTAAGATGTGACATTTGATGCTGAAACAGTAAAAACAACAGCAGTATCTGTTTCTGTAATAGTTTGATCCTGAGGTTGCACTGTAACTATAGGTGCTGCTCCAATAGGAGAACCAGCTAACCAATTACTAGTATTACCTGTTAAACTAAAGTTTATCAAATTACCATTATATGCATTTGCTGTCGCATCTATTAAAGTTGTTACTGATGTATTATCTGTAGCATCTGTTCCTTGATTAAACTGATAATATGCTAGTAAATTAGCTTCGTCACCTTGCAATTGACAATTACCTGTAGTATTAACATCGTCAATAGATAAGGCTGTATTCCAAATTCTAACTTCATCTATTTCTCCTTCAAAATAAACTCCTGGAGTTAAATTACTTGCTCCTAGAACTATATATCCAAAATTTTGGTTAGAAAAACTAGTATCTGTTCCTATTAATGTACCATCCACATAAAGACGTCTTTCTGAAAACGTAACAATCTCTGTAACATGATGCCAATTATTATCATTAAATGTGGCTGTTGATGTGATATAATTTTCTGTATTGTTATAAACATAAGACACTAAGTTTCCGTTTTGTAAATAAATGGTTTTATTAAAACCTCCAGAGTTAGGCATTCCTGTATCAGAAAAGTTAAAAATTGTACTGTTAGCGCTTGTAGTTTTAAACCAAAACTCATGAGTATAGTTAAAGTTTTGAGTAGTAAATGTTCCTATGTTTATATTAACATAGTCGTCAATACCATCAAAATTTAAGTGTGTTGCTGGCTCTAATACATTTACTACTATTTCAGTTCTTTCACTTTCACATCCATTTGCATTAGCACTTGTTACCCAATATGATGTTGACCCAGTGGTCATTGTGCTTGGTGTAGGCGCAATTGCTGATCCAACTCCTCCTGTTTCTGCTGTATACCATAATAATTCTGATCCATTGGCTCCTAAAGTTGCAGTTAATGGCGTTGCACTATCATTTTGTGTATAATTTACTGGACTACTAACACTTGCTTCAGAAGGAACAATTGATCCACTTACAATTGGAGATCCTGCTAACCAATTAGAGGTGTTTCCTGTTAAAGCAAAATTAGTTAACGACCCATTATTAGTATTGATAGTTGCATCATTTAAGGTTGTGAAAGCTGCATTTTCATTAGCATCAAGGCCTTCATTAAAATTATAATAAGCAATAAGACCTGTTTCATCACCTTGTAACTCGCAATTTTTACTACCATTAATTTGTTCTTCTGTTCTTACGACATTCCAAATACGAACTTCATCAATAGATCCATTAAATAAGTTACTTGCATCATTATAAGAACCTATATGAATATCATTACCATTAATTGGTGCTGGAACATTATTATTTGAATCTATCAAAATTCCGTCTTTATATAATTTTAAAGTTTGAGTGGCGTAATCATAACTAACCACTACATGATACCAAGTATTTAATGATAATACATTTGAATCTTCTACAGCATTCCAGAAACCATTATGACCAGCAGATAACACTCCATTAGGTGCCCAAAAAGCATTTTGTCCAAAACTATCTGAGCCTGAAATTATATTACTTGTCTGATTAATTGCATCTATAGAAATCCATGCCTCTTTTGTGTATGATTCTGGCAATATATTACCACAATCAATAAAATCATCCACTCCATCAAAACTTAAGTGTGTAGCGGAATCACCTACATAAACATTTATTGCTTGCCTTTTACTTTCGCAACCAGTAAAATCACTTTGAGTTACATAATAGGTAGTAACACTTGAAGCGTTAGTATTTGGAATAGGTGCACTAGTAATTGGCATTCCACCAGAATTTGAAGTATACCATTTAAGGTTCGTTCCGTTTGCTGTCAAGGCATTAGCTAACTGACCAACAGTGTAGTAAACATCCTCTACTAAAGGATTAGAAGGCATTGTTACTTCTGGACTTGTAGCGGTAAGTGTAAAACTTTCAAAAATAAAATTTGATGATGTCGTATTACCAATTGTCCATTTAATTAGAAACCCTTCAATTGGTAATAAATTATTAGGAACATTAAAAGAATTACTAGTAGGACTGTCGGTTACATTAATAGTATTTATCAAATTCTCTCCAGAACCATTAACAGCATACATTTTAATAGTTCCGTTTCCTCCGGTTTCTAAATTAAAAGTATAATTTACATTAATATTGGTGTGACATTTTGAGAAATTTGAAAAATTTTCTATTTCGTATTCTTGTCCCGATGTCCAACTTGATTGTTGATATATACCAATTACCTTGCTGTAAACGTGATCAAAGTTTTGAGCTTTAGATAAATTGAGACTTATAAAAGCTAATAAAAAAAAGTAAAGTTTTAATTTCATAAATAATAGGTTAGTTAGATTTTTAAGAATCGTAAAACTAACTTTTCCTCTATGAAATACCAATAACACGGGTTGAAACGCGTCACTTTGTATGTAAAATGCTATTTAAATTGTTTGGCATACGTCCTTGATAAAGGAATATCTAAACCATTAATAACTACTGTGTTTGATGTTACTTTCTCTATCTTATTTTTATTTACTAAATAAGAACGATGCGTTTGTTTAAAACTATCTGTAGGAAGTTTATCCATTACACCCATCAATGATTGTCTAATAGTAAATCTTTTAGTAAGCGTATAAATATTTACATAATTACCTTCTGCAACAAAATATCTAATGTCCGAAAAGTTTAAATTAACAATATCGTATCCATCTTTAAATTGAAAGATTTGCGATTGCTTTTTATAAAACGCTAAATTTATTGAAGCTAATAGATCTAATCGTTTTATAGGTTTGGTTAAGTAAGCGTCTGGATTGGATTTTAATGCTTCATTCATTAAAACTAAGTCGTTTTGACCTGTGATAAAAATAATGGTCGCATTATTATTTTTAACTTTGGCTAACTCAATGCCCTCATTTTTCCCTTGTAAATTAATATCCATTAAAATAATATCAGGTAAAAAATCAGTCATTTTATTTAAAGCTGTTTCTTTATTATTGGCAATAACTACGTTTGTAAATTGCTCTTCAAGTAATAACTCCTCTATGTAATCTGCTATAATAATCTCGTCCTCTACGATTAGGATTTTGGTGTCCAGTAATTTATTCATTATTTATTTTTTTAGACATCGAAAAATTAAAACCATTATCTGTATTTATATTATAATCCATTTCTAATTGACGACAAATTTTATCTACCAGTTTAGGTTTTATTGACTTATTAGCCAAGCTTATACCATTATCACTATATATAAATAATAGCAACCCATTATTAACCCTTAATGTAAAATCTATCACCTTATAATCTTGTTCTTTAAAGGCATGTTTGATAGAATTAATTAATAACTCAGTTAGTAGTAATCCAAAATACATCGCTTGATCTGTGGCTATTTCTAAAGAATTGACATCAAAGTTAGTAGTAATATCATTTTCTTTAAACACATCAAAAAAACTAGTTTTTACATCTTTTAAGTAATTAGCAATATCTATAGTTTGTTTGTCTTCGTTTTTATATAAATGTTTATGTAAAGTAGAAATAGCTTCCACCTTTATTAAAATATTTTTTAGTCGAATTTTTTCTGTCTCCGAGGCTTTTTTAAGTTGATTAGTAATAAGTATAACTACTAATTGTAAGTTATTATTAATCCTGTGGTTTGCTTCACTTAATAAAAATTCGTTTTCTGAAGACAGTATTTGTAATTGCTTATTGCTTTTTTTTGAGCGTTTAAGAAAATAAGCTATTAGGACTGCAACTACAATTGAAAACACAAACAATACTAGTGCAATATATAAGTTTACCTTATTGGAGGCTAATGCTTTTTTTTGATTTATAATTTCCAAATTATTAATCTTAATCTGACTCTCTTTATCTGCCAGCTTGTATTGTGTTTCTAGATTAAATAATAATTCTTCTTTTTTTATTTCATCATATTTGGTTGTTAACTCTAATCTTTGTTTTAAATACTCGTATGCTTTTTCTATATTATTTAGTCTAAAATATAAATTTTGAATATTTTGATTAAAGATAATCTCATTGTATAAAAACTTATTTTTTTTAGAAAAATCTGCAGCATAAAGTGACGCTTTTAATGCTTTTTCTAATTGATTGCTTCGTGCCAATACCATTACATAACTAATGTAAGCATCTGCTTCTTGCTGCTTCATATTATTGCTTTTAGCAAAAGCTATAATTTCATCCAAATATTTTAGAGAAGTTTTATAATCCTTTTTACGCTCATAAACCCCAGAAATTTCTAATAATGAATAAAAAACAGCATCATTATCGTTTGTTTTTTTTGCAAGTACTAAGGATTTATTTGAATAATAAAGCGTGGAATCATTCAACTGGTAATGCTCTGTAAAAAGTGCGGCTTTACGATTGTAATACTTGGATAAATATAAATCATTTATAGGCGTATTTTTTAATATAACTAACGCCTTATCTAACTCTTTTACTGCATCAAGATGCATAGCTCTTTTTCTAAAAAACTCTGCTTTTTTTACATAATACAAAAACTCTAATTGCTTGTCTTTAATTTTGCTTATCGTAATAAAAGACTTGCTGTAGTTTTCATTAGCATTAGTATAATCTAATTTTAATTTATAAGCATCTGCCAATCCAAAAAGTAAGTGTACCTGTTGTTTTTGACTGCTTGGGCTAAGCAAGTGCTTTTTGTAGTAAATTATGGCTGTATCTAATTTATTTTGATCAATTAAATTTTGACCATAAACTAGAACACTATCTGTTTGAGTAAAAGAAATTTGGAAAAAAAAGATAGAAATACATAGAAATAAATATTTCATATTACGTTTTCTGCTTTTTCTTTTTAGCAGCAGGAAATAAGACATTATTTAAAATAAGTCTATAACCAGGTGATGTTGGATGCAAGGATAATTCGGTTTTTGGATCGCCAACTTGGTGCGTATAATCTTCTGGATCATGTCCACCGTAAAAAGTAAAAAAGCCTTT
Source organism: Olleya sp. AS48 (assembly GCF_038900355.1). Classification (NCBI taxonomy): domain Bacteria; kingdom Pseudomonadati; phylum Bacteroidota; class Flavobacteriia; order Flavobacteriales; family Flavobacteriaceae; genus Olleya; species Olleya sp. AS48. Next base: position 11,604 of record NZ_JBBMRD010000006.1, read on the forward strand.
TCCTTTTATACCATGGATGTATTTAGCTTCACCATTTGTTTTGTTTTCTCCCATAATTAAAACATTGGACTTAATTTGGTCTCTGGTAAAAGAAGTTGTTTGTCCCATAAAACCTTTTACTAAAGCTGTATGATTTTGACAAAGCATAGTTGGTATTGGATCCCATTTTGCCGAAAAATCCATTAAAGAAAAGTAATCTGTTTCTTTTGGTATATTGCGTTTCATGGTCATATCAATGCTAGAAAACTCATACACTAAAGGACTACGCTCTAAAGTATAATCTTTAAAAGCAAATGTTTTATCAAAATCAATTTTTGCTTGATAGTTACCATCACTAGCGTCTCCATCAAACATAGGTTCGCAAATATCAATTCCATCTGCAGACAAGGCGATATCAAAACTTTCTGTTGCGCTACACATGGCAAACATAAAACCACCACCAACTACATAATCTCTTATTTTTAATGAAACGTCACGTTTCTCTTCAGATACTTTGGTATAACCTAATTTAGTAGCTAATGCTTCTGCGTCTTTTTTTTCTTGAATATACCATGCTGCTTGGCGATATCTACCATAAAATTTCCCAAATTGTCCTGTAAAATCCTCATGGTGAAGATGCAACCAATCGTACAACAGTAATTCGTCTTTTAATACTTCTTCATCGTAGATCGTTTCGTAAGGTATTTCGGCATAACTTAATACCATAGTTACTGCATCATCCCAAGGTAATTTACCTTGAGGTGTGTACACAGCAATTTTAGGTGCTTTTTCCAAAACCACAGCTTCCATATTTTTACTTGGACTTGCTATTTCTTTTAAAATTTGCTCTGTCTTTGTATCAGAAATAATTTCGAAACTTACACCTCTAATTTTACACTCACGCTGGATTGACTCGCTATCAGGTAATAAAAAAGAACCACCTCTATAATTAAGTAACCACTTAACTTTAACGTCTTTTTCTAAACTCCAATACGTAATTCCGTAAGCTTTTAAATGATTTTTTTGGGTATCAGCATCCATTGGTATTAAGATATAGGATGCAAACCCTTTAGAAACAAACAGAAATAAGAATAGAAATACTGTAAATTTATTCATTTAAAAATACTTTTTTATAACTTGAAAGATACTTAAAAAAGCAACTGTTATAAAAGGATTAATAGTAAATTAACTAGTAGAGCCTGAGAGTAATTCTGAAATAATTTTTGTTCGAGGAAATTGTTCGAAAATAATTTTAAGAAATACTGTAATTGGAATAGCCATAATTAAACCAGGAATACCCCAAATGTAACCCCAAAACATTAACATCACTAAAACAGCAATAACATTAATAGAAAAGGATTTACCCATAAATATAGGCTCTAAAATACTACCATATAATACTTGTGTTCCTGTTATTGAAATTATAAAAAATAATAATTTACTAGATGTTTCTAACTCGACAAATGCAAAAATAGATAGCAAAATTACTGTAATAAACGAACCTACCATTTGAACAAAATTAATTAAGAACGCAAATAAACCCCAAAATATAGGGAAACTTACATCAAAAAAGTAACATGCTACACCTGTAAAAACACCAGTTAAAAAGCTTACTAAAAACTTAACTTTAATAAATTTAATCAAGTCTTTTTCTATTTTCATAAACGTTTTAATAGACGTGTGCTTTTTTCTTAAAATGGTCCTATTAATTAATTTTTCAACATTAATGGACTCTGCTAACCATAAGACCACAAAAAACGTCGTCATTAATAAAGCTGTCAAAAATTTACTAATAAAACTAATTGTTGGTGATAAATTATCTAACAAGGCTTCTTTATTAACTAACCTAGTTAAAGACCTGCTACCTTCTACTTTTTCTACACCAAAAAAAGCTTCGACATTATCAACTAGTGTATTGATTTTTGTTTCTGCTTTAGCAAAAAATTGAGAATCTGATGCTAAAATTTCTCTACTTGATAGCTTTACTAATTCTACTCCAAGCTTTACACCTAAAGCTATAACAAGTAATACAATAAAAACACTGACTGCTTTAGGCAATTTGCGCTTACGTAAAAAACGCATTAATGGTAAAAACAACAATGCTATAAACATTGAAAAAACCAGAGGTACAAATATAAATGACAGTACTTTTAATAAGTAAAATATTATAGGTATTACAATTATTAAAAGTAGGTAGTTAGTTGTTTTTATTTTATCCATTTAAATAGTTACTTATTATTAAAAAGGCACGTCGTTATCATCCTCTTCTGGTGCACCAAAAGCATCATTAGCTGACGGGAAATTGTCTGGAGCAAATGTATTATCATTTGCAGCAGCATTCATTTTACTATGAAATTCTTGACCAAATGGTGTGTCAAAATCATCCAAATTATCAAACTTACCTAAATGACCGATAAATTTAAGTCTAATACTTTCCAAACCACCATTACGGTGTTTTGCTACAATAAACTCACCTTGACCTTCTGTTGGAGAGCGTTCTTCATCATCCCACTCGTCAATTTTATAATATTCTGGTCTGTAAATAAAACTTACAATATCGGCATCTTGCTCAATCGCACCAGATTCACGTAAATCGGATAGTAAAGGACGTTTACTTCCTCCACGAGTTTCTACAGCACGCGATAATTGAGATAGTGCAATTACAGGCAAACTTAACTCTTTAGCCAATGCTTTTAAGTTACGGGAAATAGTCGATATTTCTTGTTCACGGTTACCTCCAGATCCTGCAGCTGTCATCAACTGTAAATAATCAATCATGATCATTCTAATACCATGCTGAGAAGCTAAACGTCTAGCTTTTGCACGTAAATCAAAAATAGAAAGCGACGGTGTATCATCAATAAAAAGTGGTGCTTTTTCTAACGCTTTTACTTTTACGTTAAGCTGCTCCCACTCGTGTTTTTCAAGTTTACCAGTTCTTAATTTTTCTGAAGACAATCCTGTCTCACTAGAAATTAAACGAGTAATTAACTGTACAGATGCCATCTCTAAAGAGAAAAAAGCAACTGGAATATTTGAGTTTACTGCAACGTTTCTAGCCATTGTTAAAGTAAAGGCTGTTTTACCCATACCTGGACGTGCTGCAATAATAATTAAATCACTTTCTTGCCAACCAGAGGTTAACTTATCTAGTTTATTAAAACCAGATGGCACACCACTCATCCCCTCTTTTTTGGAGATTTCTTCAATTTTTTTCTTAGCTTGAATTACTAAGTCTTGTGCAGTTTCACTGGATTTTTTAATGTTTCCTTGTGTGACTTCGTATAACCTAGATTCTGCTTTATCTAAAAGGTCAAATACATCTTGAGTTTCGTCGTAAGCTTCTTCAATTATTTCAGAAGAAATTTTAATTAAACTTCTTTGGATAAACTTTTGCAGAATTATACGAGCATGAAACTCGATATGGGCAGAAGAGGATACTTTTTGTGTTAAAGAAATTAAATAAAAATCTCCTCCTGCTAAATCTAATTTTGAATTTGTTTTTAATTGTGTCGAAACTGTTAATAAGTCAATTGGTTGACTTTCTTGAAACAACATAAATATGGCTTCAAAAATGTGTTGATGTGCTTCTTTATAAAAGGCATCAGCACTTAAAATGTCAATCACTTCATCAACCCCTTTCTTGTCAATCATCATTGCACCAAGTACTACTTCTTCAAGATCCAACGCTTGTGGTGGAATCTTACCTTTTTCAAGGTTTATAATAGTGCTCCTGTCAACTTGATAGCCTTTTATTTGATTGGGTTGCTTCATTTATTGAATATAGTTTTGAGTTATAACTCCGTAATTTATTGATTAAATATTTAAAAAAACCAGATGAAAATTCACCTAATTCTTGACTTAGCGAAAGTAAATAAATTGTTAAGAAATATTAGGATACAAAGTTACTCAATCTTAACAGGTCGTCAACATTTATACTGTTAATAAGTCTGTTTTTTTGTTAATAAGCATAAAAAAAACCTGAAGCATTACACTTCAGATTTTGTTAGCAAATGGTTTTATAAGGTCTACCCTTTAAAAACACCCATATCACAATATTTTTCTATACGCTTATTTACTAAATCTTTTGGTGATAAGTTTTTAAACTCGTCGTATGCACCAAGAATAGCTTCTGTTACAGATTTAAAAGTTGTTTCTCTATCAGAATGTGCACCTCCTAAAGGTTCTTTAATGATATCATCTACAATCTTCATTTTTTTCATGTCTGTAGCTGTTAATTTTAAAGCTTCAGCAGCTAATTCTTTATATTCCCAGCTTCTCCATAAAATTGAAGAACAAGATTCTGGAGATATAACAGAGTACCATGTGTTTTCTAACATCATAATCTTATCTCCTACACCAATACCTAAAGCTCCACCAGAAGCACCTTCACCTATTACTATTGTAATAATTGGCACTTTTAAACGTGTCATCTCTAAAATATTTCTAGCAATAGCCTCACCTTGTCCACGCTCTTCAGCTTCTAAACCAGGATAAGCACCAGGCGTATCTAATAATGTTACTACTGGTATTCCAAATTTTTCAGCAGACTTCATTAATCTTAAAGCCTTACGGTAGCCTTCTGGATTAGCCATACCAAAATTACGGTATTGTCTAGTTTTTGTATTAAACCCTTTTTGTTGACCAATAAACATAAAGCTTTGGTCACCTATTTTACCTAGTCCACCAATCATGGCTTTATCATCTTTAAAGTTTCTGTCTCCATGTAACTCTAAAAACGACTCTCCACATATAGCTTTAATATAATCTAAAGTATAAGGTCTATCAGGATGACGTGACATTTGTACTCTTTGCCAAGGCGTCAGGTTTTTATATATATCTTTTTTGGTAGCAATAAGCTTTTTCTCGATTTGCTTGCAAGTTTGTGTCACATCTACATCACTCTCTTCTCCAATAACTTGACACTTTCCTAATTGCTCTTCCAGTTCTTTAATTGGTAATTCAAATTCTAAATATTCCATAGGGAACGATAGTTTTGTTTATATGTTAGCATGCAAAATTACATTTTTTTTACTTCAAATTTTAAGATTATGATTAAAATGCGCACATTTTAACGTTAAAATTTGATAATCAATTAGTTTGTGGGCTTTTATTCTTTCTGAATTTTTTTAAATTTTTAAGGACTCCATTAAGTAATACAACCCCTAAAATTATAAATGCACCAATGTAAAATGAAGGTGACATAGTCTCAGATTCTGGAAATAGCATCAATGCCAAAATGATTCCATAAATAGGCTCTAAATTATAAGTTAACACTACTGTATAAGGACTAATATAGCGCATGACATAAACAGAGGCTATAAATGCATAGGCTGTGCAAACGGATGCTAACACAAACAACCATAAACCGTCTGATAGCGATATATTAAAATGATTTAAATTAAAACCATCTCCAAAAAGCAAGATGTAAAGTGAAATAAAAAAAACTCCACTTAAAAACTCGTAAAATGAAATCTTGGTTGCAGAATGCTCCTCTAAAAACTTTCCGTTTAGGACTGCAAATAATGAGGATAAAAATGCAGAAATAATTCCTAAAATCATTCCGTCAATATATTTAAACTCACTTTTTACAATTAAATACACACCTAAAATCACGATAAGACCAAAAACAATCTCATAAGCAATAATTTTACGTTTATAGATTATAGGTTCTATAAAGGATGCAAAAAAAGCACCTGTGGAGAACATTGCTAAAGCAATAGAAGCATTAGCTACTTGTATGGCTCCAAAAAAAGTAATCCAATGTAATGCTATTATTACTCCTGCAATGGATAATTTAATCAATGCTTTTTTGGTAATAGAAATATCGACTTTGGCAATTTTAATGTAAATAAACATTAAAACCGTAGCCATTAACATCCTATACCACACTAGACTAACAGCGTTGATTGTTATTAATTTACCGATAATAGCAGTAAATCCAGCTATAAAAACTAGGACATGTAAGTGAAGGTAATTTTTTAATTTATCGTTTTGCATTACGTAACAGGAAAAAGGCTAAAACCCCAAAAATTATATTAGGAAACCAAACTGCTAGCAATGGTGAAAAGTTAGACTGAGAGGCTAGTGTACCAAATATCTTATCAAAAAAGACAAAAACCATGGCTATGCAAATCCCAAATGCTAAATTGACTCCCATTCCGCCTCGACGTTTTCTAGACGATACAGCTACTGCAATAATTGTAAGTATAAATACTGAAACTGGTAAACTCCATTTTTGATATTTAGCTAACTTGTAACGACCTATATATTTAGAGCCTCGTTTTTCTTCTCTATCAATAAATCTAACTAGCTCATCGTACCTTAAGGTTTCAGCTATGTAACTTTCTGGTGTTAAATCTTCTAAATCAAATGAAAAGATTGTGTCTTTTTTTCGTTGAATATCCAACACATCATCATTATCTCCAATGGTTCTTTTAAAGTAATTACGGAGTATGTAAGCTGAATCCTGTTCGATATATCTTAGGTTAGATGCACTAATTTTATAGGACATTTTACCTTCTTCAAAATGCTCTAAAGTAAAATTTACTCCTGTTTTATTTTTTGTATCAAAGCTTGTAACGTAAATAATATCGTTGTCATTAATCTGCTTTAATACATTGGTATTATTATTTTCTTTTTTACCTGAGAGGTATTTATATTTAAAATTATTAAACCCTTTACTAGCGTTAGGTGCTAGATATAATCCTAAGACAATGGATAATAAAGCAACAATTACGCCTCCAATTAAGTAAGGTCTTAAAAATCGTGTAAACGATACACCTGAGCTTAAAAACGCTACAACCTCTGTATTATTTGCTAATTTTGATGTAAACCAAATTACTGATAAGAATAAAAATAACGGAAAAAGTAGATGTGCAAAGTATATTGTAAAGTCTAACAAGTACTGCATGACTTCGCCGAAAGGCACATTGTTTTCTAGTATTTTACCAATTTTTTCTGCTAAATGCACTGTAATACCAATTGGTATAAACAACAGTAGCATGACCGCAAAAGTCATTAGATAACGTTTTAATATGTACCAGTCTAATATTTTCACTTATAGACGATTATTCATTTGTTTTACCATTTTATCTTTCCAAGCTCTAAAGTCTCCTGCTAAGATATGCTTTCTTGCTTCTCTAGTCAACCATAAATAAAAACCTAAGTTATGTATGGTTGCGATTTGCTTACCTAATAATTCATTTGTATTAAATAAGTGACGTAAGTATGCCTTACTATATTCCGTGTCTACGTAAGTAATACCCATCTCATCAATTGGCGAAAAATCGTCGCGCCATTTAAGGTTTTTAATATTTATGGATCCGAAGGCAGTAAATAACATTCCGTTTCTTGCATTTCGTGTTGGCATTACACAGTCAAACATATCTACACCTAATGCAATATTTTCTAGTATATTAATTGGTGTACCAACACCCATTAGATAACGTGGTTTATCCCATGGTAGTATATCTGTTACAACCTCTGTCATAGCATACATTTCTTCTGCTGGCTCGCCTACTGACAAACCACCAATAGCGTTACCTTCTGCTCCAACACCTGCAATATACTCGGCTGATTGCTTACGTAAATCTTTATACGTACTACCTTGAACAATCGGAAAAAAAGATTGTGAGTAGTCGTACTTTAAAGGTGTTTTATCAAGATGTGTTAAACAACGCTCTAACCAACGATGCGTCATGTGCATGGATCGTCTAGCGTAGTTATATTCGCAAGGATAAGGTGTACACTCGTCAAATGCCATAATAATATCTGCTCCAATACTACGTTGGATTTCCATTACGTTTTCTGGCGTAAAAGTGTGGTAGCTACCATCAATATGAGACTTAAACTTAACACCTTCTTCTTTAATCTTGTTATTTCCTGATAAAGAGTAGACTTGATAACCTCCAGAATCCGTAAGTATATTACGATCCCAGTTCATAAATTTATGTAATCCACCAGCTTTTTCTAAAACATCTATTTGAGGTTTTAAATATAAGTGATAGGTATTACCTAAGATAATATCTGGATTAATATCGTTTTTTAATTCTCTTTGATGCACACCTTTTACAGTTCCAGCAGTACCAACAGGCATAAAAATTGGTGTTTCAATTACACCATGATCTGTAGTTATTACTCCTGCTCTAGCGTTACTTTGTGTGTCTTTTGCTTTTAAATCGAAAGTCATTATATCTCTTTAATCTTCAGCTAGCAAATATATGTAAGAAAAATGCAAAGGGTATTAAATACTTCCTAAAATTGAAAATTTTGTTAATACTTTTTTTAAAATGAATGAATTGTTAAGAAATCTAGCCATTTGGTTAATAAGTGTCCTCAATAATCTTGGTTGTGGGCTATTAAAATCCTAATTTTGGAACAAAATATTTAACCCATAAAACATGGCAAGCACACAACAATTAGAAGATTTAACCACACAGGTACGTAGAGACATTTTACGTATGGTACACAAAGTAAATTCTGGACATCCAGGAGGATCATTAGGTTGCGCAGAATTTTTAGTAGCACTTTATGATAACATCATGGATAGAAAAGAAGGTTTTGATATGGATGGCATTGGAGAAGATCTTTTCTTTTTATCAAATGGACATATTTCACCTGTATTTTATAGTGTACTTTCTAGAACGGGTTATTTTCCTGTAGAAGAATTAAACACCTTTAGATTAATTAACACAAGACTACAAGGTCACCCAACAACACATGAAAAACTGCCAGGTGTTAGGATTGCATCAGGATCTTTAGGTCAAGGTTTAAGTGTTGCTTTAGGTGCTGCCCAAGCAAAAAAATTAAATGGAGACAAACATTTAGTATATAGCTTACATGGAGATGGCGAAATGCAAGAAGGTCAAAACTGGGAAGCAATTATGTATGCATCTGCTAAAAAAGTAGATAACATTATTGCAACTATAGATCTAAATGGACAGCAAATTGATGGGTCAACAGATACTGTATTACCAATGGGAAGTTTTAGAGCTAAATTTGAAGCTTTTGGATGGACAGTTATAGACATTGAAGCTGGTAATAATATTGATGCTATTTTAAAAGGAATGGCAGAAGCAAAAAGTTTAACAGGTAAAGGAAAACCTGTTTGTGTATTACTAAAAACAATAATGGGTAATGGTGTAGATTTTATGATGCATACACATGCTTGGCATGGTAAAGCACCTAATGACGAGCAATTAGCTATTGGATTAGAGCAAAACCCTGAAACTTTAGGCGACTATTAATCAACTTGAATTAAGACAACATGAAAACATATACAAATACAGGAAGTAAAGATACAAGATCAGGTTTTGGAGACGGATTAACAGAGTTAGGAAGAACAAATCCTAATGTTGTAGCACTTTGCGCAGATTTAATTGGGTCTTTAAAAATGGATCAGTTTATTGAAGAAAACCCAGAACGTTTTTTTCAGATTGGAATTGCAGAAGCTAATATGATGGGTATTGCTGCAGGTTTAACTATTGGAGGAAAAATTCCTTTTACAGGTACATTTGCTAACTTTTCTACAGGTCGTGTTTATGATCAAATTAGACAAAGTATTGCATATTCTGACAAAAACGTTAAAATCTGTGCATCTCACGCAGGTTTAACTTTAGGAGAAGATGGTGCAACACACCAAATACTTGAAGATATTGGATTAATGAAAATGTTACCAGGTATGACTGTAATAAACACTTGTGATTACAATCAAACCAAAGCTGCTACTATTGCAATTGCAAGTCATGAAGGACCAGTTTACCTACGTTTTGGACGTCCAAAAGTAGCTAACTTTACTCCAGAAGATCAAACTTTTGAAATTGGTAAAGCTGTACAATTACAAACAGGTACTGATGTAACAATTGTTGCTACGGGACATTTAGTTTGGGAAGCTTTAGAAGCTGCAAAAACCTTAAATGATAAGGGTATTTCTGCCGAAGTAATAAACATACATACTATAAAGCCATTAGATGCTAATGCTATTATAGAGTCTGTTAAAAAAACTAAATGTGTTGTTACTGCTGAAGAGCATAACCACTTAGGAGGATTAGGAGAAAGTATTGCACGTGTTTTATCACAACATCAACCTACACCACAAGAGTTTATTGCTACAAACGATACTTTTGGTGAGTCAGGGACACCAGCGCAATTAATGGAAAAGTACGGTCTAAATGCTGATGCTATTGTTAAAGCAGCAGAAAAAGTGATTACAAGAAAGTAAAAACACTATCTCATTACATAGTAAAGCGTTTAAAACCTTGTGTTTTAAACGCTTTTTTATTTTGTAAAACACTGTCTATTAAGCATTCAAATAATTTGGCATAATTATCGTTATAACTAGTGTTAATCAAAAAAACGACAATTATGAACATTTTACAAAAATTTCAGAATGGCTTAGGGTATAATTCAGACTTAAGTAAAAAAGTAATTTTAACATCTATTGGAATACTTATATTTTCAGCTTTAGGTTATGCCCAAAATGGAAATGGATTTGGTTTTAAAGGTGGTGTAAATTACAATGGTAATGGAGATTACTTTGAGTCTATTTCTAACAGTTATCAAAATCCAGATAGAAGCGTTGGCTACCATATTGGTGTTTTTGGAAAAATTGGCACCAAAATATACTTTAGACCAGAATTGGTTTATACTACTACAAAAAGCGATTATACTGCTGGCGAATTTGAATTACAAAAATTAGATGCTCCATTATTAATTGGCTTAAAAGTTTTAGGTCCTATACATGTTTTTGCAGGTCCATCTTTACAATATATAATGGATAGCGAATTTGAAAATGCTACAATTGACACTATAGAAGATGACTTTTCTGTAGGATTAAATTTTGGAATAGGATTAAGCTTGGATAAGATTGGTATAGATTTAAGATACGAGAGAGGCTTTAATAATAACGAAGCGACTATTATTAATAATAATGTATCAGTATTAAATCCAAATAGATTAGATACGCGACCAGAACAACTAATACTTAGTATATCTGTTATGTTATAAATTTCAAACAATCATAAAAAAAAAGAGCCACTTTATAAAGTGGCTCTTTTTTTTTATAATATTTAATTTTTAGTTTGATAAATTAGTATCAAAATCTAAATAGTTTGGTATTCCGTCTCCATCAGTATCATCATTAGTTGGGTCTCCATCTTGATCGATATCTTCATCAATAGTTAACACACCATCATTATCATCGTCATTATCAATAAAGTTAGCTACACCATCACCATCAGTATCTTCATTTAAACCATCACCATCACCATCTAAATCTTCTAAATGTGAAGGGATTGAATCTAAATCATAATCGGTATCAATTCTAGTTAGTAATCCAAATGTAAAATTAATAGGAGAATAACTTGGTATAGATGTTGTTCCTGTTGAAAAATAACCTAACCCAGAAGGAATAAAAGCTGCTCCAATACCATAGTTATGGTTTGTTGTAGTTCCATCACCATTTTCAGTATAGCCATCACGCATTCTAAATTCAACTAAAGCTTCTCTAAAACCATCAACTACTCCAAAAGACGAACCTACAGATGATAAATTAAAAGTAAGACCATCAACATCTGCTCCATCAAACTCTGTCCCATCCAATAAAGTACCATTATATGTTACATTTACTGCATCCAAAGGGTGTGTTGCTTGTCCTAAACCTTCTCTAACACTTAAATAATATAGTTTATAATCTACATCACCTTGAGTAACCGTTTTAAATAATAACTCTGGTCTATCTAGTAATGCTATCGCATCTAAATTGTTATTTGCTTCACTAATTGTATCAAAAACAATTTTAAACGTATCGTTAGCTAATGAGTATGGATTAGCAAAATCAAATTCATCATAATTATATGTATGTGTGGCTAAAAACGCCTCTATCTCAACAATGTTCTCATCATAAACCTCTTGGCTATCTCTAGGCACAAAAGTAAATGTATCTCCATCATCTGTACCACATGAAAATGCAGTAACTAACACAACTAATAACGCAAAAGTGATTTTTCTTAAATTCATTATTCTTATTTTTGATGTGCAAGATACATTTTAATATAATTTTGCACAATAACCTTAACGTCAATTTTAGATAATTTGTATGCGAGTAGATAAGTATTTATGGTGTGTTAGACATTTTAAAACAAGAAACATAGCAACGACTGCATGTAAAAAAGGCCACATTAAGGTAAATGGTAGTGTAGCTAAAGCTAGTAGAGAAGTTTATCCAACAGATATAATTGAACTTAGAAAAGACCAGGTTAACTATAAATTGACCGTTTTGGATATTCCTCCAAACAGGGTTGGTGCTAAACTTGTAGATATTTATCGTGTAGATAACACGCCTAAATCCGCTTTTGAAGCACAAGAAATGCTTAAATTAGCCAAGGATTATTACCGAAAAAAAGGTGTTGGAAGACCAACAAAAAAAGACAGAAGAGATTTAGACAATTTAAACGCAGAAAACGAGCAATAGTATTATGAGTGTTTTAAAAGATGTAATATTAGATAATAGTGCCATTAACAATAAGTTAAGACGAATTGCTTTTCAAATATATGAGGCAAATATAAATGAGGAAGAAGTTGTCTTAGCTGGTATAGATGCGAATGGTTATATTTTAGCAAAAAAACTGAAAACCATTTTAGCAAAAATATCTCCAATCCAACCAACGCTTTGTAAAATATCCATAGACAAGAAAAACCCAAGAGACCTAATAAAGACCTCTCTAAAACCGGAACAATATCAAAACAAATCGGTTGTTTTAATTGATGACGTGTTAAATTCAGGTACTACTTTAATTTACTGTGTAAAACACTTTTTAGAAGTCCCTTTAAAACAATTTAAAACTGCTGTTTTAGTAAACCGAAATCATAAAAAATTTCCGGTAAAAGCAGATTATAAGGGTATATCGTTGTCAACCTCTTTAAATGAGCATGTTCAGGTAGATCTAGAAGGTAAAGAGTGGAAAGCTTATTTAAATTAACTTTTTTAAAATATTATTAATTGTCTCTTCTTCATCATTAGTAGCTTCAACAACTACGCTTGCTTGATTATAAAAATAAGAGCGCTCAAATAAATGTTTAGCAATAAAGTCTTTTAAAGCAACTTTAGTTTCTAGATGACTAATTAATGGTCTTGTTTTATTTAAAAATAATCGGTCTGTCAAAATATCTAAATTAGTTCTTAAATAAATAGTCTTAAAATCATCTAGTTTATTTAACCATTCCATAGTATTATAAAAACAAGGTGTACCTCCTCCTAACGCAATTATTGTTTGATCTGTATTGGAGGTTATTTGTTTTAAATAGGTCTGCTCAAGTTTTCTAAAATGGATTTCTCCTTTAGTTTTAAATATATCAGAAACACTCATTTTTTCAAACTCCTCAATATAATTATCTAAATCAATAAATTTAAATCCCATTTTTTCTGCCATTTTCTGACCAATTGTTGACTTTCCTGAAGCCATATATCCAATAAAAATTAAATTCATTTTTAAGCTTATAAATTGATTATTAAAACCATACATATTTGAGAAACAAAAAAACAAAAAAAAAATCAAAAATAGCCTTGTATTATTAATAAAAGCTATTATATTTGCACCCTCGTAAAACAAATGACCAGATAGCTCAGTTGGTAGAGCATCTCCCTTTTAAGGAGATGGTCCTGGGTTCGAGCCCCAGTCTGGTCACTTATTTTCAAGCTATAGTTTGAATTTATTTTGTGACTATTACAAAATATAAAAATTGTTTTACTGACCAGATAGCTCAGTTGGTAGAGCATCTCCCTTTTAAGGAGATGGTCCTGGGTTCGAGCCCCAGTCTGGTCACAAAAAGCTAAGCGTCTTGCTTAGCTTTTTTTTTGCTTCACACCTAACATTAGGAACCTATATACATTCTATTTCTTAAAAATATTTAATCTAAAACCGTATTAAAAGATGCAGTTTGTTAATTATTTCAAAATGTTCACGTTTTTATAGCTGAAATTCATTTTGTTTAATTAATTTAGCTAAACAATGAACAATATAAAAACTAAATTTAGTATTAAAGATCTTGAGAATCTCTCAGGTATCAAAGCGCACACCATAAGAATATGGGAAAAGCGATACAATCTATTTGAACCTAACAGAACAGAAACTAATATTAGATATTACAGTTTATCTAGTCTTCAAAAAATATTAAACATAAGCTACCTAAACAATAACGGTTACAAAATATCTAAAATAGCTAATTTGGATAGTAAAGATATACCAACTATTGTTAGGCAGATTGCCGAAAAAAAAGAGGGTAATAACCATTACATTAACGCTTTAAAATTGGCTATGTTCAATTTTGATCAATCGTTATTTTTTACAACTTACGAAGATTTAAAAACAGAGTTAAACTTTGGTGATATTTTCTATAAAGTATTTGTACCATTATTAGATGAAATTGGTATGTTATGGCAAACAGACACCATAACGCCTGCTCATGAGCATTTTATAGTAGAACTTATTAAACAAAAGATTGTTTATAACATAGAGACTTCTTTAAACAAAAAGAATTTAGTAGGCAGTAGTGAAGTGTATGTGTTGTTTTTACCAGATAATGAAGTACATGAATTAGGTTTATTATTTACCAATTACGAATTAATTAACAAAGGATTTCACTCAATATATCTAGGACAAAGTGTCCCTTTAGACAGTTTAGAGTTTTTAAAATCACAATACGATAGCATCACTTTTATTTCGTGTTTTACGGTTAAGCCTGAAAAAGACGACATTAACCAATATTTGGCTGATTTTAATTCCAAAATATTAAAAAACACAAACAACAAATTAATAATTTCAGGAAGAATGACTGCTTTTATAGACAGTACTTTAAACCCTAAAATAGCATCGTATCAATCCACTAAAGAGGTTCTTGAATCTTTACAACACGTTTTAGCATAAATGAGTAAAAATATCGCAATTATTGGTTCTGGATTTTCAGCACTTTCAGCCTCTTGTTACTTAGCGCAATCTGGACATAACGTAACTATTTTTGAAAAAAACAGTACTGTTGGTGGTCGTTGTAGACAGTTAAAAAAAGAAGGCTTTACCTTTGACATTGGTCCAAGTTGGTATTGGATGCCAGATATTTTTGATAAGTTTTTTGCAGACTTCAATAAAAAAACATCTGACTTTTATCAATTAGATAAACTTTCGCCTGCATATAAAATATTTTTTAAAGATGACGAAATTACTATTGGTGATACCCTAGAAAAAATATGTGCCGAATTTGAACGTATAGAAAAAGGTAGTTCTGTTCCGTTAAAAAAGTTTATTAATAAAGCTGCCACTAATTATGATATCGCTATTAATAAAGTGGTATTAAAGCCTGGAATATCACCTTTAGAATTAGTTACACCAGAAACTATAATGCGTGTTGACCAATTTTTTAAAACCATTAGCAGAGATGTTAGAAAAAACTTTAAAAACCCTAAATTAATTTCAACTTTAGAGTTTCCGGTTTTATTTCTTGGTGCCAAACCAAACAAAACACCATCGTTTTATAATTTTATGAATTATGCCGATTTTGGTTTAGGTACATGGCATCCTAAAGGTGGCATGTATGAGATTATCAAAGCCATGTCATCATTGGCTGAAAGCTTAGGAGTTACTATAAAAACCGATAGTCCAGTAACTAAAATTAATGTGTCAGACAAAAAAGCAACAGCAATAATTGTTGGCAACCAAACACTTCAATTTGATGTAGTTTTAAGTGGTGCAGATTATCACCATTCCGAAACATTGTTAGACATAAAACACAGACAATACTCAGAAAAATATTGGAGTAAAAAGACATTTGCACCTTCATCTTTACTTTTTTACATCGGTTTTGACAAAAAATTAAACAATGTGCAACATCATAATTTGTTTTTCGATACAAATTTTGAGACACACGCTGAAGAAATTTACGACAATCCAAGTTGGCCAAAAGACCCTTTGTTTTATGCTAATTTTCCATCAATAACAGATAATAGTATGGCACCAAAAGGTTGTGAGACTGGATTTTTTTTAATACCAATAGCTCCAGGAATTGAAGACACTACTGAGATAAGAGAAAAGTATCTAAATATTATTTTAGAACGTTTTGAGAAATTAACAAAACAAGATGTTAAAAATAATATTATCTTTAAAGAGTCCTTTTGTGTTAAAGACTTTATAAAAGAATACAATTCATATAAAGGTAATGCCTACGGAATGGCAAATACATTACTACAAACCGCCTTTTTAAGGCCAAATTTAAAAAGTAATAAACTGAAAAATCTCTACTTTACAGGACAATTAACAGTTCCTGGACCAGGTGTCCCTCCTGCTCTAATTTCAGGAAAACTAGTAGCAGAATTAATTAATAAACATCATAACGTTTAAAATGAAAACATTATTCGATTCTGTCTCATACGACTGTAGCAAGATTGTTACGCAATCTTACAGTACCTCTTTTTCTTTAGCTACAAAAATGCTTGCCAATACCATAAGACAAGATATTTATAATATTTATGGCTTTGTAAGATTTGCTGATGAAATTGTAGACACTTTTCATGAGTACAATAAAAAAGAGCTTTTTAAACGCTTTGAAGACGATTTAGAATTTGCACTTAGAGATAAGATAAGCTTAAATCCTATACTTAACGCTTTTCAACATACCTATCATAAATGTAATATTGACAAGCATATGGTTGACTCTTTCATGAAAAGCATGAGACTAGACCTGTCCAAAACTAAATATACTACTGATCAAGAGTATAAGGATTATATTTATGGATCGGCAGATGTTGTTGGGTTAATGTGCTTAAAAGTATTTGTAAAAGGAGATAACGAAAAGTATGAAACTTTAAAAAGCACAGCAATGTCCTTAGGTTCTGCTTTTCAAAAGGTTAACTTTTTAAGAGATTTAAAAGCTGATCACGAATTATTGGATAGAACCTATTTTCCAAATACGGACTTAACAAATTTAACTGAAGCGGATAAGCTATACATAATCAATGATATAGAAAACGATTTTAATGAAGGCTTAAAAGGCATTAAACAATTACCTATTGAAGCTAAGTTTGGAGTTTTTATGGCTTACCGTTATTACAATCAATTATTAAAAAAATTAAAGAAAACACCAGCTTTAGAAATCAAAAACACACGTATTAGAGTTCCTAATTATAAAAAAGCAGAACTCTTAACACGAAGCTATGTTAAATATCAACTCAACTTATTATAATAATGCAAACAATATATTACATATTAGTTTTTTTAGGAACTTTCACTGCAATGGAGTTTATGGCGTGGTTTACACATAAATACATCATGCATGGTTTTTTATGGAGTCTTCACAAAGATCACCACCACAAGGATCACGACAGTTGGTTTGAACGTAACGATGCTTTTTTTATATTTTATGCTATTGTAAGTATGACCTGTTTTTATCTATGGAACTACGAAAACGTTTGGTATTGTCTACCAATTGGATTAGGTATCATGGCATATGGTGCAGCCTATTTTTTAGTTCATGACATTTTTATACACCAACGTTTTAAAATATTTAGAAACGCTAATAATTGGTACGCAAAAGGTGTAAGACGTGCGCACAAAATTCATCATAAACATCTAGGTAAAGGTGATGGTGAATGTTTCGGGATGTTATTTGTACCGTTTAAGTATTTCAAAAGATAAATTATTATATACTTTTTAAATAATGTCTAAAAACCATTATGACTATATTATTATTGGTAATGGTTTAGCTGGCTTACAACTTGCTTTAGCATTTAACAATGATAGCCATTTTGCAAATAAGCGCATCGCTTTAATAGACCCATCCACTAAAACAAGTAATGATAAAACTTGGAGTTTCTGGGAGCAAAATACAGGTTTATGGGAAGATATTATTCACCAAAAATGGTCAAAAGCAACCATTTTTGCTTCAAACAAAACTATTGATTTAAAGCTTAATCCTTACAGTTATAAAACCATTCGTGCTATTGATTTTTATTCGCATGCTTTAGCAATTCTTAAACAGAATAAAAATATAACATTTATAACAGAAACTGCAAACTCTGTAACGGATGACAATATTATAAGGGTAAACACCAATAAAAATTCGTACACTGCCAATCATGTATTTGATAGTCGCATAGCTCATGATGCTATTTCAAGATTAGATCAATACACGACCATAACACAACATTTTAAAGGTTGGATAATAAAAACTAACACAGACGCTTTTAATCCTGACACTATTACCATGATGGATTATAGATTAAAAGATGGTGATCAAACCACTTTTAACTATGTATTACCTTTTAATAAACGTGAAGCTTTAGTAGAGTTTACTTACTTTACTAAACATACAGTAGAAGAACATGTTTATGATAGTTATATTAAAAAATACATTAAAGACTATTTGAAAATTGAAGATTACCAAATTATTGAAACCGAAATGGGTCAAATACCAATGACCAATTTCCCTTTTGAGCAATCTAACACCAAAAACATTACTAAAATAGGAACAGCTGGTGGTTGGGTAAAAGGTAGTACAGGTTATTCTTTTAAGTTAACAGAAAAAAAAGTTGCGACAATAATTGCTAATATTAAAGCAAACAATACACCATCAACAGACTTATTTAAGGCAAAATATAAGTTTTATGATAAAATATTTTTAAAAGTTTTAAAGGACGAAAACCATAAAGGTGAATGGATTTTTGAAAAATTTTACTCTAAAAATTCAATTCAAACTATGTTTAGATTTTTAGATGAAGACTCGTCGTTTAAAGAAGAATTACAAATTATGTATTCGTTATTTTCTTGGAGTTTTATAAAATCTTTTTTTAAAACACTTTAGTCCTTAAGCAATTTATTGATTATTGATATAACCGAATCACTATTCCAATTTGCTGCACCATTTTTATCGATTACAACTTCTCCCTTTTGATTTATTAAAAACGTTCTTGGAATGCTATTTACATTAAATAATTCTATGTTAGGTGCATCTAACGGACTATAAACCTTAAAAGAATAATTGTTTTTTTTCATGAAGGCTTTAATGGTTTCAGGTTTTTCATTGGAAATAAAAACAAATTCTATTTTATCCTTATAGGCTTCATATAATTTTTGCATACTAGGTAGCTCTGCTATGCAAGGTGGACACCATGTAGCCCAAAAGCTGATCAACACGATTTTATTTTCCGCTTGACGGAAATTGTATACCTTATTATCCAAATCTATTAAATTCCAATTGTAGTTATTAATTTGTACTCTATCTGTTTCATTCTCTACGTTTGGAGCAAACAAAGCTAACCCTTTGTGGATTTGTATTTGTACAAACTGTCTACTTGACGGAATTACTAATATTAAAACTATAGCTAAGTAAACTAAATTTTTAAGCGAAAACAACGGTTTTTTCATGACTATAAAATAAGAAAAGCACCTAATAATTTAGGTGCTTCAAAAGTAACAAAACTATTTGTTTTTATCTGTTTACTGTTCCTGATAATGATTGTACAGGTCCTGTTCCCATTGCTATAGAGGTATGCACAGTTGCATCTGTTGCTACCGTTTGTAATAATGGTTTTAGCGTAAAAGGAGCTGTACTATTATCTGGACTAGGCTCTACTGAAATTACAATAGTTTTTCCTCTTAAATCAGTTGGAAACGCAAATCCTGTAGGCGCATTTTGTAAATAATCTTCACCTGGATAACTTGGACCATCTCCTAAATCTCCTTTAAAAGGTGATGTTGATGCATTTGCATCTGCCATCGCTGGATCTGTAAAAGTACCACTACTTATTGGAGTACCATCAATTACAGCCCAACCTTCATATACCCAACCATCTGATAGTACTGGTAAATCTAATCCTGCAACAGCTGTTCCAGTTGCATTATCTAAAAACCATACTCCACTTTCTTCATTAGTGTCATCAGCGTCTGTTGGTGTTGCTAAAATAAATTTTCCTGCAGCTGCAGAGAAATCTGCAACTAAATTTGAGTTTACATTTGCAGAACTACCTGAAAAATCTCCTGCTAAAATTTTTGTTTCAGCTGGAGCTGGATCTAAATCTAAAGCTGGCTCGATAGACAACACAAATGCTGAAGCAGAAGCTAATTGAGAACTTGATACTTGAAATGTTTTTGGAAACGTAACATCACTAAATGTTCCTGTGGATACTGGAGATCCATCAACAATAATCCAACCTTCATAAACAAAATCATTACCCAACGCTTCTAAATCGGATAGGTTTAATGTTAAAGTAGACGTTTCTGGTTGTTGTGCTGTTGCGTCGTCATCACTACTGCATGATACACTTAATACTCCTAAAGCTAAAACAGCTAAATACATTTTTCTAATCATAATCTTGGTTTTAATTAATTAATTTTTCTTTAAAGAGTCGATTAACAAATCAATACCTTACGTTTTAATCAAATAAATTACATTTTAACCATCAATTATTCAAAACATAACTACAATTTGATAGAAAATACTCAATAAAAATAGTTTTTAGTGATAATTGTATAAAATCAAAATTAAACCTTTAAGTCATTATCACTCAGACTTATAAATTGTAATCGTTTTTAATTATGATCATAAAAAAACTCCTGATAAAAATCAGGAGTTTTAAATTTATAAAAAATCAAAAATTATGCGTTATTCTCTTTTTTAATTAAGTTTAGCGCACTTCCTTCGTTATACCAAGCTATTTGAGCTTCATTGTAAGTATGGTTTAAAACAATTGTATCCTTGCTACCATCTGCATGCACTAACTCTAAAGTTAATGGTTTATTTGGCGCAAATTCATTTAAGTCTATAAAGTTAAAGGTATCATCTTCTTGGATTAAATCATAATCAGCTTCATTTGCAAAAGTTAATCCTAACATACCTTGTTTTTTAAGGTTTGTTTCGTGGATACGAGCAAAAGATTTAACTATTACCGCTGCAACACCTAAGTGTCTTGGCTCCATAGCTGCATGCTCACGAGAAGAACCTTCACCATAGTTATGGTCTCCTACTACTACAGTTTTAATTCCTGCTGCTTTATACTCTCTAGCTGTATCTGGTACTCCACCAAACTCTCCTGTTATTTGATTTTTAACAAAGTTAGTTTTCATTCCAAATGCATTAACAGCACCAATTAAACAGTTGTTCGAAATATTATCTAAATGTCCTCTAAAACGTAACCAAGGTCCAGCCATACTAATATGGTCTGTTGTACATTTTCCAAATGCTTTAATTAATAATTTAGCACCAGAAATATCATTACCTAAAGGCGTAAAAGGTGTTAATAATTGTAATCTTTCAGAATCTGAATCGACTTTAACTACTACTCCACTTCCATCTTCATCAGGAGCTAAATAACCGTTATCCTTAACTTCAAAACCTTTTGGAGGTAATTCCCATCCTGTTGGCTCATCAAACATAACTTCCTCTCCATTTTCGTTTAATAACGAATCCGTTAAAGGGTTAAAGTCTAAACGACCAGCAATAGCAATAGCAGCTGTAATCTCTGGAGAGGCTACAAAAGCATGTGTATTTGGGTTACCATCTGCACGCTTAGCAAAGTTTCGGTTAAACGAGTGTACTATACTATTTTTTGGTGCATTTTTAGGATCGCTATATCTTGCCCATTGTCCAATACATGGACCACAAGCATTAGTAAATATTTTAGCATCTAATTTTTCAAAGATTCCTAAAATACCATCTCTATCTGCTGTAAAACGAACTTGCTCAGAACCTGGATTAATACCTAATTCTGCTTTCATTTTTATGCCTTTGTCTAAAGCTTGTTGTGCAATAGATGATGCACGCGATAAATCTTCATAAGACGAGTTAGTACAAGAACCAATAAGTCCCCATTCTACTTGAATTGGCCACTCATTTTCAGTTGCTTTTTCTCCCATTGTTTTACCAACTGGAGTTGATAAATCTGGAGTAAACGGTCCATTTAATAATGGTCCTAATTCTGATAAATTAATATCTATTACTTGATCAAAATATTGCTCTGGGTTTGCATAAACCTCAGTATCTGCAGTTAAATACTCTTTAACTTCATTTGCTGCATCTGCAACATCTGCTCTATCTGTAGCACGTAAATAACGCTCCATAGACTCATCGTATCCAAAAGTTGAAGTTGTTGCTCCAATC
Source organism: Olleya sp. AS48 (assembly GCF_038900355.1). NCBI lineage: Bacteria > Pseudomonadati > Bacteroidota > Flavobacteriia > Flavobacteriales > Flavobacteriaceae > Olleya > Olleya sp. AS48. Next base: position 33,723 of record NZ_JBBMRD010000006.1, read on the forward strand.
TCTGCTCCCATGTTACAAATTGTACCTTTACCAGTGCAAGACATTGCTTTGGCACCTTCACCAAAATATTCAACAATTGCTCCAGTTCCACCTTTAGCAGAAACAATTCCAGCAACTTTTAAAATAACATCTTTTGGTGCAGTCCATCCAGATAATTTACCTGTTAATCTTACACCTATTAATTTAGGAAATTTAAGTTCCCAAGCCATTCCAGCCATAACATCTACTGCATCAGCACCACCAACACCAATAGCCACCATACCTAAACCACCAGCATTTACTGTATGAGAATCGGTACCAATCATCATTCCTCCTGGAAATGCATAATTTTCTAAAACTACTTGGTGGATAATACCAGCTCCTGGCTTCCAGAAACCAATACCGTATTTATTAGATACAGATTCTAAAAAGTTAAAAACCTCACTACTTACGCTATTTGCGTGTTTTAAATCTGTTGCAGCACCTTCTTTAGCTTGGATTAAGTGATCACAGTGAACCGTTGTTGGTACTGCCACTTTATCTTTACCTGCTTGCATAAATTGCAATAAAGCCATTTGTGCAGTAGCATCTTGACATGCTATTCTATCTGGAGCAAAATCCACATAGTCTTTACCTCTTGTGAAGGCTTTATTAGGTGTTCCGTCCCAAAGGTGAGAATACAAAATCTTTTCAGAAAGTGTTAAAGGTTTACCTACAACTTTACGTGCTGCGTCAACACGTTCTGTCATTTGGCTGTATACCTTTTTTATCATGTCAATATCAAATGCCATATAGTATGAATTTTAAGGGTTGTTAATTTGTTTTAAAGTCTTGCGAATTTACGAAAAATTGAAGCATTTTAAAAATATATAAGGAAATTGAATATTCATTGAATTAAATTCAATAAAAAAGAATATTAACTACTTAAATGTAGTAAAATGATAAAATAAGATACTATAAAATAATAAATTAACAAGAAATCTAATTTTCAAACCATCGTTTGTACCTTTTAGAATCTCTAAATTTTAGAATTGGATATTCAAAAAAGGTAAATAGTAGGTAGGAAAGCACAAAAGTGATAACTAAATATAAAAATAAAACACCAAACTTACCTACATAAGTTAGTTCTAAGTTTTTTGTAAAATGCTGGATACTTAACAACACAATAGAGTAATTAATTAAATATATTGAATACGACCACAAACTAATATTAGTTATAGTTTTTGATAAAAATTGACTTGATTGCCAATTGGAAAACATAGGAAATGAAAGTAGTATACTTATGGATAAGAGCGCTAAATAATAAACATTAAAAAACGTACTAAAACTATCTGGATTTAATTGATTAAATAGTATTAATAGATGAATTCCTATAAATAAGAAGACACCAATTATCAAACTTATATACCTGCAACGCACCCAAGTATTGCTGTAATAAAAAGCAAAAAAAGCACCAATAAAGCCATAGTAAATACTATCTATCCTGTAGACCACGACTTTACGTAGCGACTTACTCCATGAAAAATCTTGAATAGCTATTGATGCCATATTATCAAACAAAAACCTGTGATAAATAGCACTTGCTATAATGACTAATGTAGTTAATAAAAACATCCATTTTGTCACCTTTTTAAAAATCACTCCTAATAGAATAAAACAAACTGGTCCTATTATATAAGCAAATTCCTCGATTGTCAAACTCCAAGATTCAGTGAAAAAATCAGGTTGTTTTTGAGATAAATTTTGAAGAAAAAAGAAATACTTATATAATTGATTTGGAGCGTCCAAATTAAACAGGAATAACAACCCAATATTTATAATTAAAACCAGATAATAATTTGGCAATGTCCTTAACCAACGTCGTAACCAAAAATTAATAAAATCTGTAATAGAAGTTTTATTACGTGCTATATGCTTTATTAAGATGGTACCAATTAAAAAACCACTTAAAATAAAAAATAAATCAACACCAATAGTTCCAAAAAACTGTATAGTTTTTATGATACTGGATTGAGAATCCGGAAATAATAGCAACGTGGCATGAGAGCATATTATTAAAATAATAGCCAATGCTCTAACGACATCTAAACCAAATATTCTTTGTTTATATGTTGTTATAGTTTCCAATAAATAAAGGGTAAATCGCTATTGTCTAGCTACTTTAATTAATTTGATAATACCTAAAAATATAGCGCAAAATTCTATAAAAGTACCTGCTGTTAATAATAGACTACCATAAGGTTTATGTTGTATTTTAAACATGGCTCCTACTATGGTTAATATTATACCAATAACTAAAAGCACCAACGGAACTTTAAATTGCTTCAAACTCATATTAAAAAAGGCTTTTAATAATATGTTCGATGGTTACACCTTCGGCTTCAGCCTTATAGTTTTTAATCATTCTGTGACGCAATATACTTGTTGCTACAGCTTGAACATTTTCTATATCTGGAGAAAATTTACCTTTAATAGCAGCATGTGTTTTAGCTGCTAAAATTAAGTTTTGCGAAGCTCTAGGACCTGCTCCCCAATCTACATACTGTTTAACTAGATCTGAAGCAGCTTCACTAAGTGGTCTTGTTTTTCCTACCATAGTTACAGCATACTCTATGACATTATCTGCCACAGGAATACGTCTAATTAGTTGCTGGAAATCTGTGATTTCTTGAGCAGTAAATAACGCATTAACTTTAGGTTTATGATCTGATGTCGTTGCTTTAACTACATCTACTTCTTCTTGAAAAGAAGGATAATCAAGGTTTATAGCAAACATAAAACGGTCTAATTGCGCTTCTGGAAGTGGATAAGTCCCTTCCTGCTCTATTGGGTTTTGTGTTGCTAAAACAAAGTATGGTAAGTCTAATTTATAATGATGCCCAGAAACGGTTACTGCACGCTCTTGCATTGCTTCTAGCAAAGCAGCTTGTGTTTTAGGAGGTGTACGGTTAATCTCATCTGCCAATATAATATTAGAAAATATTGGTCCTTTTATAAACTTAAATTGTCTGCTTTCATCTAGGATTTCGCTTCCTAAAATATCACTAGGCATTAAATCTGGTGTAAACTGTATGCGTTTAAAGTCTAGTCCTAGTGCTTGCGAAATTGTATTAACCATTAACGTTTTAGCTAATCCTGGAACACCTATTAATAAGGCATGACCACCAGAAAAAATAGAAATTAAAATCTGATTAACAACATCATCTTGACCTATAATAACTTTTGCTACTTCTTGTCTTAATGCATTATATTTTGTTACCAGAGATTTTACTGCTGCAACGTCTGACATATGTTTTACTTATTTTTTTAACCAGTTACTACTAAAGTCACAATCTCTGTGAGATTCGCTAATTTTAATGTAAGTATCTAATATTTTTTCGTTTTGCCATTTACCGATAGCATCAAATTGCTTTTCGTTTAAAGCTAATTCTTTAATTTTTAAATAATCACGTGCATAATCAGCATCATGCTCATCAATTCTATCCGTTACTGTTACTAACTTAAACTTGATATTACCTTGTCTGTCAGTATCTGTTAACACCTCACTAATTGTGTTGTTTTCTAGACCTTGTAATTGCCCATATAATTCCGGATCCATTCTAGTTAGTTCAAAATTATAATCCTGAGTTTGTGGATTAATTAATTGACCACCTTGGTATTTAGTTTCTTTTTCGTCACTAAACTCTCTTGCTGCATCAGCAAAAGTATAATCACCTTTAGCTATGTCTGCTTTTATTTTTTCAATTTTTTCTTTGGCTTCTAAAACTTCTTCATCAGATATTTCAGGAACTAATAAAATGTGACTTACATCATATTCTTGACCTCTAATTTTTTCTAAATAGATAATATGGTATCCGTAATCTGTAGCAAAAGGCTCTGATATTTCTCCTTCTTGTAAAGAAAAGGCAACATCTCTAAACTCTTTAACCATTCTTGGTTTAGATCTATTCATTGGAGGTAATTTTCCTCCTGCTTTTTTAGAACCTGGATCTGCAGAATAAAAAGCTGCTCTAGATCTAAAACTTTTACCGTCTTCTTCTATTTCTCTCTTAAATTCTTTTAATCGATCTATAACACGTTGTTTTTCCTCATCGCTTACTTTAGGCTCAACAATAATTTGTGCTACTTTTAATTCTGTTCCAAATCTTGGACGTTCTTCTTTTGGTATTTTATTGAAAAACTGACGCACTTCTTCTGGAGTAACTTCTATATCTGCAATAATTTTCTTTTGCATCTCAGAAGCTAACTTATTGCTTTTGTTAATTTCAAACATTTCTTCTCTAAAACTAACTTCGTCTTCTTTTTTATAAAACTTAAGTAACTCATCCATGTTACCATTAGTTTGTTGTAAAAATTGTTGAACTTGTTGGTCTACGTATGAACGAATTTCGGCATCACTAATAACAATACTATCTTGGATGGCGTGATGTGCATATAATTTATCTTCTAATAATTTACCAAATAATTGACAACGTGATACACCTTGTATAGATGCACCTTGTGCTTTAAGTTGTAAAATCATTTTGTCAATATCACTATCTAAAACAATGTAATCACCCACTACCGCAGCAACACCATCTACTTTAAGTGCTCCACCTGTATTAGTGGTATCTTTAACTTGCTCTTGTGCTGTTTCGTCAATTATTTCTTGAGCCGAAGTAGCAAACGTTGCTAATAATATAAACGCTAAGGCATTTAACGTTTTACTTTTAATTGTAAATTTCAAATTGTTTGTTTTTAATGGCATCTTTAGTAATGTCCTTTTCTAATTGTTTTATTAATTCCAATTTTCGTTTGTTAACAACGATTTGGTTAATGGTTGGTCTAACGTACTCCAATGGAGCAGTATCGTTTCGTAACAACACATTATTTATTTGCATCAAATATAATCCTAATGAGTCTTTGAGTTGTATAAAATTAGATTTTTTTAACAATTCATTTTTGTTATCTAATGTCACGACAGGTATTTTATTAATAACCTGATCAACCCTTATCCATAACGAATCTTTTAATGAATAAGATTTAAATTGTATTGAAATTGAATCTAACTCTTTTTTATCTGACTTATTAAAGCGTTTAAATTTGGTTTTAATTTTTTCTAAATCTAAGCGATTTGCTTCAACATTAATATATCTAAACTGAATTAGATCTTCATTTAACTTAAAGGCGTCTTTATTTAAATCGTAATATGAAGCAGCTTCTGTTACTGATACTGTGGTGTCTAAGTTTTTAGATACTAAGGCTTCCACATAGGCTTTACTGTACAAATCATTTTTGTATTGTTGTATTAACCTATCAAATTTTTCCAATTTTGCATCAGACAAATTAACTTGCGCATTTTGCACAAATAGTTGTTGTGTTGCCCATTTATTAATAAAGTTATTAGCAAAAATAGTACTGTCTGATTGGCTTAAATTTTCTGGCAAGGCCTTTTTTAAATCACTTGAATATAAAAAAACTTCTTCTACTCTAGCGATAGCATTTTCTTGTTGTGCAGGTTTAAAATAGTCACAAGACCATAAAACACCTAACATTATTAATATGTAGCTTAGTTTTTTCAATTTATTTTAGTTCTTCTTTTACTTGTTTTAATGCGTCCTTGTTTATTGTAACCTTATACTTTTTAGTTAATTTTAAAAGCCAGTCTTTTTCTTTTTTCTCCTGAAAATCTGATACTACGCTACCTTTAGCTTGCTCAAATGTTTTTTGAGTTTTAGGTAATATACCATTTACTTTAACGACACTGTAAGCATCATTATGTTTAAAGACTTTAGAAACTCCAGTTTTCAGATTCAGCCCTTTTGGTAATGCTTGATGTGTTGTATCTAAAGTATCGATGATAAAACTAACATTTATTTGGTTGTCCGCGTTAATTTGTTTTTTAATATTATCTGTAGCTATATTTTGCTCTAGTAATTTTGACACTTGTTTAATTACACTTTTTTTAGCAGAAGAGGCCACAATTGCATCAACTCTGGTGTCATAATAGTAATTAGCTTTGTGTTGATTGTAATAGTCTAACAATCCTACTGAATCTTGTTTTGCAGCATTCCAAATTTGGTTTTCCATCAAATCAAACAGCAACAATCCATCACGATATTCGCTTAACACTTGTGCATATTCTTGGTTTTCAGACTCTAAGTTTTCTTCTTGATACGCTTTTAAATTACTTTCAACAAAAACTTTAAAATTATCTTCTGCCAATTGTTTTAATGACACTTTAGCTTGTCGTCTACGTTGACTTTTAAATAAAAATTGAGCAAATTCAATTTCTGGTATTTGCTTTGTTCCTATAGTTAATAGTGTTTTTTCACCTATAAATGTTGCAGGAATGGTCCAATTACTTGCAAAATAATCATCCGATAGGATATTAATAATAGGCGTTAAGTCTACTGTTGTCAAATCAACATTATATGTTTGTAACAAATTTTCAATACGCTTATCACTAATAACTTTAGATCTAGAATCACGTTTAATTTTATTTTTTAATTCTAATTCTAAAGCCTCAAAAGGTTGTATTCCATTTTTTTCAATCAGTTTAATAATATGGTAACCAAACTCTGATTTAAAAGGTTTAGACACATCACCAACGTTAGTTAAGCCAAATGCTTGTTCTTCAAATATTTTTGAACTTAATTGACCAGCTGAAAACGCATTTAATTTCCCACCATTACTACTTGAACTTTTATCATCAGAAAACTGTTTAGCTAAAGCACTAAAATCTTCTCCTTGCTTTAGTCTTTTATAGATTTCGTTTATACTATTCTGGGCTGTTTGCTCTGCTTTATCATCTGTTAACATAATGTGTGCAACGGTAACATCACCTCTGTTTTTACGTTTATTATTTACAAAAACTACATGGTACCCAAACTGCGTTCTAAAGGGTTGTGACCATTCTCCAACCGCTGTATTATATGCAGCATTTTCAAATGGATATACCATTTTAAAAGCGGTAAAAAAGCCCAACTCTTCTGCAAATAAAGTTTGACCATTATGGATGTCTTTTTTTACTGGCTCAAAGCCTTCGTTTATAGCTCGATCTCTTAGTTTTTTTATTTCTTGATAGGCTAACAATGTATCTTTTGGGCTTGCGTTTTCATCTATTTTAACCAAAATATGATTGGCATCCACTTCTGTTAAAAGTCTTTGGTAACCTTCTTGAATTAGCTGATCTGTTACCTTACTATCATTTAAATAATTTTTAGCCAATTGGCTTTTATAGCTTGAAAACTCTCTTAAATAAGCTGGTTTTTGATCCATTCCTAAAGCCTTAGCTTCAGCAATTTTAAGTTTATACTTAACAAATAAATCTAAGTAATTATCAATATCCTTTTGAGAGTCGTCTTTGACTAAATCTAAGTTTTTGCTATATACACGCTTAAACTCTGTAGTATAAACTGGCACATCATCTACTGTAAATAAAACAGTATTAGTTTGCGCATTTGCAAATAAACAGGTAAAGAAAAAAGAGAGGAATGTAATACGTAAAATATTCATTTTCATAATTAAGCCACATTTGTTAGCAATGTCTGCAAAAATAGTAATATTACACTATTAAACAATGACTTTTAAAACGATACTTTAAAGTAATTATTATAGTTTTTATACTAGTTATTTTTTAAAAAACTAAGTCCTCAAATTATTTAAAATTTTAGACTTTCTTTAAAAATTAATTTACAACAAAAACTTATATTTACCATCAAACACATATTTATAGATTGTAATTATACAATTACTTTTATTTAAGCTTACGTGTTATTTTTTTATATGAAATATACAATTACAGTATTAATTAGAAAACCTATTGAAGAATGCTTTAGGCTTTTACAAAACCATGAATCCAGAAAACATTGGCATCCTGGTTTAACTAGTTTTGAGCATTTAAGCGGTTTACCTAATGAAGTAGGTGTACAAATGAAACTAAACTACACTTTTGGCAAACGAAAATTGAGTGTTATAGAAACTGTAACTTATATTGAAAACAATAAAACGGTACATTACAACTTTGATTCTGCAGGCATGCATAACATCCAAGAAAACCAATTTAAAGTCGTTGATGATAATAGCACATTATGGACGTGTAACAACGAGTTTTTACCAACTACATTTTCTAAACGTCTAATGTTACTTTTAATGCCAAAAGCAATAAAGTTACAATCGGAAAAATATTTATACGATTTTAAAAATTATATAGAAATAGGAAAGTCTGTTAAAAATTAAACATGAGAAAACTTAAATTAATTTGGGACTTTAGAGGTCCTGATGCTTTAAAAATTGCCCAACACCACGAAATACATCTTAAAGAATATATAACTTTAGAAAAAACTGAATTAAATATTACAGGTTTTGAAACACTTAGCGATATGCACAGTATTGCTTTTATGGTGGTTAATGAAACAGAAATGAAACCCATACGTGATGCGTTAAAACCACATCGTGGACAAGTTTACGCAGAATAGTTATAAAACTAATAATAGTACATCATAGTTTTAATCTATTTAAAACATACTATATTAGTTAAATGTTTATTAATTATAATGTTACCTTTTTGATAGACAAAATACGCTTAAATCTCTTGTCATTACTTATGCACGTTAGGTGACAACACTGGCTATTCTTCTTTTAAAACAAATCTAATTATTGTACCTTGCACTCCTATTTTAAAGGAGAAATTATGAACAATAATAAAATGATAAATTATCTTAAAGATGTACTTCAAAACATGCCAACTGGCTGGTTGAATTTAACAACGCATCGCTTAGATATCTATAACGAAAAATTAGCTAAAACTGAATTTTTAGATCAATTTGAGAATTTATATAATAACAATAATGCTGAAGCTTCCGCTTTAAACCAATTACCAACTGCTTACGATTATATTAGACTTGGTCATCCACTATCTTGTGTATTAGAATGGGTTATTGCTGATTTAAATAATTTAAAACCTGAAGCGGTTATAAGTTTTTCATCTAAAACAACTCCAATATTATCTGTTTTAAGAAAAAATCTTTTAGCGGATAAAAACACACAAATCAATTACATTGGTCAATTACCAAGTATTTTTGATGCTGAAGTATTACGTAACGTTTATGGTTATAATTTTGAATTAAAGCAAGTAGATTCTGCTCAAGAGATAACTGATTTTAATGGTAGTACCATCTTTATCAATCAACAAAACGATATATGTCATGCAAATTTAACCAGTAACATAGACTTTACGGTTAACTTACATAGTGATTTAGGAAGTGTCTTATTAGTAAATGGTGCAAAAAACGAAGCTTATATTTCTGACATACAACATGTAAGACGACGAGAAACCATTGCAATGACACCTATTAATTGCTTAGCTGCTTTACAGGATTTAATTAACACAACATCATCAGACTATACAAGTAGCACTTTACAGACAGATAAAGCTAAGGTCCTGGAAACTATTAAAGCAATTACAGGATCACCTTCTAAACCTTTAGTAGGCTCAAGTGGATTATCAATCCAGTATGCTATCATGATGGGACTTATACATGATGCGTTAATTAACCACAAAGGAAAAGACATTAAGTTTATTGTTCCTCCAAACTGTTATGGTGGTACTAACGATCAAGCTAGACGTGTTGCTGCATGTATTGACAATGTAGAAGTAGTAGATTTACCTGTGGATGGAGACAATGACATGGTTACAAGTATTGATACCGTTTTAAACACTATTGCAAGCCAAGATGCAGTACCTTATATTATTGCAGAAATTCCGACAAATCCTAGAGTTGAAGTTCCAGATCTTTTACAATTAAAGGCTGCATTAAGTAAAGTTAGACACACACCAAATGGTGATATAGCAATAGACCCAGTTTTTATTTTAGATCAAACCTTTTGTCCAAATGTTTTATTTTTAGGTGAAGACAAAATACTATCTAGCGTAAGAACAATATCTTATGCAAGCGGATCTAAATTTCCTAGTGGTGGACATTGTACTGCTGGTTATTGTGTAGGTAATACTAAAACGCAAGATTTAATGGTTCACATAGAAAACCATTTAACCCTTTGCGATAATGAAGCGACTAATCTTCAATATGAAATTTTAGCAAAGCAATTACCTTCAATGAATCAAAGAATTAAAGACGCTTACAGCAATACTCGTGAGTTTGTTAATTTTATACACGATACGCTACCAGAAGCTAAAATCAATTTTGTATCAGAAGCACTTGCTGAGCAAGATTTTACACCTTCTGTTTTCTCGTTAGACCTTCCAACAAAAGGAAACACAGCACAAGAAAAAGAAGATTATAAACGCGCTTTAAACTTAAAATTAATTAACCTAATGATTACTCAAATTCCAAATGAGAGTAAATATTGCGTTAGTTATGGTCAATTAAATGGCTGCTACTGGACTATTCCTGCAACCTCAACACAAGGCACAACTAAAGAAGGTGATAAAGATTACATCGTACGTGCCTCCTTATCTCCTAATCTAGATTTAGAACTTCATAAAAAAGTATTTCTAGACTTTGTAAAAAGTATGTAACCCAATATTATCTCCAAATATATTTTAAAATGAAAAAAAACTACAATTTTAAATTAAACAAAATTAGCATCCTACTGTTATTATTATCCTCTTCGCTATTTGCACAAGTTAATGACGAGAATTTTGATGGATTAACTCCCAGCTTTAGAGGATTAGACTACACCACTAATGGTATTAGATTTCAACAGATAGCACCAAATGTAATTAGTCAAATGGCATCCTTATCGGAAGCTTCAACTTTTATCATTACTCCTACAAGTTCTGATTTAGGCTTACTTTTTAACATAGATAATTCTGGGACTATCTCTGGTCCTAATATTGGCGCTTTTGATTACAGAATTGGAAGTGCTGACGGTTCAGAATTTAAAATGGTATCAATGGAAGCTGATATGTCTGCAAATCCTGCAAGTAATGGTTATGCTTTTACAGCAACTGCTACAGGTTACAGAGATGGAGTAAGTGTGGTAAGCGATATTATTGACTTCACAATTAGCGATAATAATGGCACCATAACATACGCCAAAGACGCTATACCAGCTGCCAATGGTGGTACACTTACTTTTTCGGAAGCTTGGAGTAATATAGATGACATTAGATTTACTGGTGGTAATTCTAGCTCAATATCCCTTTTGATGATTGACCAATTAAACTTTTCTCCGCCTAATACTCTAAGTATTGTTGATAATACTTTGGCTTCAAATATTACTATTTTTCCAAATCCAACCAAGGACATAGTTACTATTGACTTTGCAGTAACTACTGTTTCTAATATTAAAGTTCATAATATTTTAGGAGAATTAGTTTTCGAAAAGGATAATATTATGGATAATAAATATTCATTTCAATTAAATCAACCTGCTGGTCTGTATATAATAAGTGTAATAACAGAAAATGAGCAATTACAACTTAAATTGATAAAAGAATAATTTTCTTTTTAGATAATCAAAAAAAAAAGCGCGACCTCAAGTCGTGCTTTTTTTATACTAATTTTAAACATTACTAAAATAGATTAACTTAGTATTTATCTAATTTAAAATTCCAATTTATGTTTCAAAATAAAAACCACATAATTTTACTTTTAAGTGTAATACTATTAACCTTATCCTGTGCAAATACTAAAAACAATACTTCTAATTGTTTAAACAGTGTCAAAGGTACATTAGTTAATAAGACTGGTTTAGATGGTTGTGGTTGGATGATTGCATTGCAAGATGGTAAAACAGTAAATCCAACTAACCTTAATAGCTTTGATATTAAATTAATAGATAATACTAAAATCACTTTTGGTTATAAAGAAAAAAACGATCTTTTTGACACCTGTATGGCTGGTAAAATTGTAGAAATAACTTGCGTCACTTTGGACTAGTTTGTAACGCTAAAACCTTGTTAAAAGAGTACAAATAGTTTTTAAAAAACAACATTAAGCTTACCTTTAAGTAGTAATATTTTAAACACCAAAACTACTATTATGAAACAAATACTCCTAAACGATGGTAATAAAATTCCTCTAGTTGGATTTGGAACTTATAAATGCATAGAGCAAGAAGGGATAGATTCCGTATCTACTGCTTTATCTAAAGGCTATCGGTTATTAGACACAGCTGCTATTTACGGAAATGAAGAAGCTGTTGGCAAAGGTATTAAAGCTAGTGGTATTGATAGAAAAGATATATATATCACCACAAAACTTTGGCGAGAAAATTTAGGCTATCAATCTGCTAAGGACCAATTTAATAAATCCTTGCAACGATTAAATGTAGACTATATTGATTTATACTTAATACATTGGCCTGCTAACGCTAAAAACTACGATAATTGGCAACACGCTAATGCAGAAAGTTGGCGCGCAATGGAAGAATTACAAGCTGAAGGTAAAATTAAATCCATAGGAGTTAGTAATTTTTTCCAAGAACATTTGGAAGCGTTATTTAAAACTGCAAAGGTTATTCCTGCTGTTAATCAAATTGAGTTTCATCCTGGGTATTGGCAGAAAGAATTAACCGAATACTGTCAATCAAAAAATATAACTATTGAGTCTTGGTCGCCTTTAGCTCGAGGAAAAGTATTTGATAACCAACTTTTAAAAGACATTGCCAAAGCACATCAAAAATCGGTGTCACAAATATGTCTTCGTTGGATTACTCAGCATAACGTTATTATTATTCCTAAATCTAATTCGCCAGAAAGAATTGAAGAGAATATTAATATTTTTGATTTTGAACTGTCTGCGGACGAAATGAAACAAATAAACAATCTTCCAAAAATGGGGTTTAGTGGAGAGCATCCTAATTTTTGGCCTGATCGTATTAGTTAATTAAAATATACTTTAGTTTCACATTAATTTAAAGCACAACCTAAGCGTTGTGCTTTTTTTTATCTAAATGTGTTAAAAAACATTAGTTAAAAGTTAAATGGTTTTGTCTTAAGTTATTATAACTTATATTATTTTAATGATGTTAATTAAACTAATTATATTAATGCTAATGACAAACCAATTATACCCTAAAGCCGTAATACCTGAATCTATAAAAAATGAAATCGAAACTGCATTGTCTTTTTATCCAGAATTAAAAGACACTGCAATTAATTTTGAATTCAAGAAAAACATTAAAAAATCGACTATGCAAGCACAACCAACTGCTAGTAGTTTTTTAAAAAGAAAAGGTCAACGATCTTATAATATTTTTATAAGTGAAACTGTAAAAATTTCTGGTGAAGTTTTATACACAGTAGATATGCCACAAGAGGTATTAATAGGGTGGATTGGTCATGAGCTAGGTCATGTTATGGATTACAAAAACCGAAGCAACCTCAACCTGATGTGGTTTGGTGTAAAGTATCTATTATCCGACAATCATATTGCAACTGCAGAGCGTGCTGCAGATACTTATGCTGTACAATCAGGAATGGAACAATACATTTTAAAAACAAAGGACTTTATATTAAGTCAAGCAAATTTAGAGCAATCTTATATTGCACGAATTAAAAAATATTATTTATCTCCAGAAGAAATCATGGAAATTATAAATCAAAGAGATGCCAATCTTTCCGAGTCTTAATTTTCAGCAACAAATGCTTCCCAATCCTTAAACTTATCCTCTCCCATGACACGTTCCATTTTAACTTGACCTCCTTTTTTCTTATTAGCACCACTCCATTCGGCAAAAACCTCTGGGCTAATTACTTCTACTTTTACGCCTTCTAAAGCTTTACCTCTTGCAACTTTGTAGTTTTTATTAGCATTTTTTAAAAACTCATCTAATGCGTTTGCAATACTATTATTTGCTTCGTTTAAACTTTCAGATCCTAAATACCAACTATGGTAAAAACCATCTTCAAAACGTTTAGCACATAAAGTATATTCTGGGATTGCTGTATTAAACTTTTCTTCAAGATGCCTAATAGCATCATCCAATTTATTTACTGATAATTGCGATCCTACAGTGTTTAAAAAGAATTTAGTACGACCAGTAATTTTGATTTCAGCACGCTCAACATCAGTAAACTCAATAGTATCTCCAATCAAATAACGCCAAGCACCACTTACTGTACTGATAATTACAACATAATCTTGGTCTAATTGCACGTCTTTTAAAGTCACACTTGGTGCTTCGTTTTTTAAAGAACCATCTGGATTAATATATTCTGGTTTAAATGATACAAACTCAAAATAAATTCCGCCATCAGTAACCAACTGCATCGCATCTGTTTCTGGTCTAGCTTGAAATGCTAAAAAACCTTCTGAGGCTAAATAGGTATCAATCACAGTAACTGGTTTTCCTAATAAAGCATTAAAGCTTTTTTGATAAGGTCCAAAAGCAACACCACCTGAGGTATACACTTGAAGGTTTGGCCAAACATCGTGAATATTGTCTACTTTATGATAGTCGATAACCGTTTTTAACATTAGTTCCATCCAAGACGGAATTCCGCTTAAAGCGCCAATATCCCATTGTTTAGCTCGTTGTGCTATGGTCTCAACACGCTTATCCCAATCTTCAATTTTAGCTATATCTTCACCTGGTTTATAAAACCCTTTAAACCATGATGGAATATTACTAGCTGTAATACCACTTATTTCTCCTTCTAAATGATCATCTTTTTCTTTTAAATCTGTAGAGCTTCCCAACATCATCGCTTCTTTGCTAAAAAACTCGGCAGGCAAATCAAAATTACTTAATGCTGTGACTTGGTCTATTCCTGCTTGCTTAATTGCAGATAACATATCATCAGTCACAGGAATACGCTTACTAGTTTTTCCTGTGGTACCAGAACTTAATGCAAAATAAGACGGTTTTCCAGGCCAAGTTACATCCTCTAAACCTTCATGTAGTTTAGACCACCATTTGTCATTGATTTGGTTGTAATCAAAATAAGGCACACTATTAGCAAAAGCTACTTCTGGATTATCTGCTTTGCTTATTGCTTCAAAGTCATACGCCTTACCAAACATGGTGTCTTTAGCAGTACTCAATAAGTTTTGTAATACTTTTTGTTGTGCTTCTACAGGGTTAACTTCCGGAGTTAATGCCTCTTTTATGTTTATGGCACCTTTAATAATGTTTCCTATAATTTCCATGCTAAATATTGTTGGTTACGATGGTATATTTTAAAGCAAATACCTTTACTAATTTTATAGTTTGAAAATAGAACTATTTAAGCACTTCTTTAGTGTTGTTATAGTAAAATTAACACTTAGTTATAATTGGCTACAACAACTTAAAAATTTTGAAACAATAAAAAAGCACAACCAATGGTTGTGCTTTTTTTTATATAATTTAATCCTAAAACTTATCTAGAATAATTAGGAGACTCTTTAGTAATGGTAACATCATGCGGATGACTTTCGTTGATACCTGAAGCGGTAATTTTAACAAAGCGTCCTGTGTCTTGTAAAGTGGCAACATCTTTTGCTCCACAATAGCCCATTCCTGCTCTTAAACCACCTATAAATTGGTGTAAGCTTTCATATAATTCTCCCTTATAAGGTACACGTCCAACGATACCTTCTGGTACTAATTTTTTAATATCATCCTCTACATCTTGGAAGTAACGGTCTTTACTACCTTGCTTCATAGCTTCAACAGATCCCATACCTCTATACGATTTAAACTTACGTCCTTCATATATAATAGTTTCTCCTGGACTTTCTTTTGTTCCTGCTAGTAACGATCCTAACATAACTGTATCTGCTCCTGCAGCTAATGCTTTAGGAATATCTCCTGTATATCTAATTCCTCCATCTGCTATTACAGGTACTCCACTTCCTTTTATTGCTGCTGCTACTTCTAGCACTGCACTAAATTGAGGGAAACCAACACCTGCCACAACACGAGTCGTACAAATAGAACCTGGTCCAATACCAACTTTTACTGCATCTGCTCCTGCTTCAACTAAATATTTAGCTGCTGCTCCTGTTGCTATATTACCAACTATAACGTCTAATTTTGGGAATTTTTTCTTAATTTCTTTTAACACATTTACTACACCTTTAGTGTGACCATGTGCAGTATCAATTACAATAGCATCAACACCTGCGTTTACTAAAGCTTCGGCACGATCTACAGCATCTCCTGTTACACCTATAGCTGCTGCTACTCGTAAACGACCAAAAGTATCTTTATTTGCTATTGGCTTTTGTGTTAACTTAGTAATATCTCTAAAAGTAATTAAGCCTTCTAACTTATCACCTTCAACAATTAAAAGCTTTTCAATTTTATGTTGTTGTAATATTTTTTCGGCATCTTTTAAGGACGTTCCAACAGGAGCAGTAACTAGATTTTCGCTAGTCATAACCTCAACAATTGGTCTGTTTTTTTCATGCTCAAAACGTAAATCACGATTAGTTACAATTCCTTTTAATAATCCATTATCGTCTACTATAGGGATACCACCAATACCATGCTCTCGCATTGCATTATTAGCGTCTGCAACTACTGCAGTCATTGGTAAGGTTACAGGATCTATAATCATACCACTTTCGGCACGTTTTACTTTACGTACTTTAGTCGCTTGTTGCTCTATAGTCATGTTTTTATGTAACACACCAATACCACCTTCTCTAGCCATAGCTATAGCCATTTGACTTTCTGTAACGGTATCCATAGCTGCAGAAACTATTGGTACGTTAATGGTAATGTTACGTGTAAATTTTGATTGAATGTTGACTTCGCGAGGAAGAACATCAGAAAAAGCAGGTACTAAAAGGACGTCGTCGTAAGTTAATCCTTCTCCTACTATTTTATTTTCGTGTGCTGTCATTGCAATTAGAATTAATTGCGAGTAAAGATACGTTTTATATATTAATCAAACTGCATAATTAACGGATTGTTGCTTAAAATTTCACCTCTAAGGTTGTATAAAAATTTCGGTTAGCCGAAGGAATGATTCCTGGTCCAGGATATCCTGTTGCACGTCTTGTATAATAAGCGTTATCCAAAAGGTTGTTTACTCCTGCTTCTAGCTTAAATTGTTTGTACTTGTACGACAAAGACACATCTAAGACATCGTATGCAGGAATCTCTCCAATTACACCACTTATATTACCTTCTGTCGCATTAGTCGCATCTGTAAATTGAGAGGACAAATAGGTATATTGAATATTAGATAAAAAGTCTTTGTAACCTAATCTAACACCTGTTTTAAAGTTATAGTTTGGTATAAACTCCACCTTACTACCTTCTACTCCAAGCTCTTCAGATTTTGTATACTCTGAGTCTACATATGAAAAATTGACATAATAGTTAAGTATATAATCTTCGTTTTTTAGCAGTAGGTTTTCTAAATTAAATTCTACTAAACTCTCAATACCATACATCATGGCATCTCCAACGTTTCCTCTTTCGCTTTTAATATTTCCGTCAGAAAGTACACGTTGCACAAATCCTATTCTGTCATTATAAAATAAGCTAAACGCACTAACGTCGTACGATATATTGTTAGACCATTTACCTCTTGCTCCTGCATCCACAGTAAACCCACTTTCGTCATCAATATCTGGACTAATAATAAATGCTGGATTATTAATACTTATATCAGAAAATGTTACTGATCTGTAGTTTTGCGAAATATTTCCGTAAACCTCAAACGCAGTACTTGGTTTATAACTTGCACCTAAACCTAATAACACAAATGAGCGTTCCTTGGTTAAGTCATCTTCAATTTTTTCATTTAAAATAACATTACCTGCAGCATCTGTATTTATACGTCTAAAAAAACCATCACTTTGGGTATTAATATATTCAAATCTAAAACCAGGAGTTATAGATAGCTTATCGTTTAAATACACAATGTTTTCTCCAAAAACAGCAACATTTAAATTAGGGTAAGTAAAGCTAGATTGGTTACTGTAATTTGGAAATGCA
Source organism: Olleya sp. AS48 (assembly GCF_038900355.1). Lineage (NCBI taxonomy): Bacteria > Pseudomonadati > Bacteroidota > Flavobacteriia > Flavobacteriales > Flavobacteriaceae > Olleya > Olleya sp. AS48. Next base: position 51,585 of record NZ_JBBMRD010000006.1, read on the forward strand.
TCATACTGGAAATCAAAATTTGGATCTGAACCATCACTTCCAGGACCTTGCTCAGAGGTGTTTTCTGCTTTATAAAACTTAGCCCCAAGTAAGCCAATGGACTTTTTACCAAACAAATTATAGTTGGTTAAAACTCTGGTTTCAAAACCATAGTTATCAAATTCTCCTTTTATTAAATCTCTTTCTGTATTAGCATCAGGTTGATCCACACGGTTAGTCCTAAACCCTAAAGCGTCTCTAGACGCATTTAATCCAAATGCATTAAATGTAAAGTTTGTGTTTTCAGAAAACTTATGAGACAGTTTTAAATTATACAGCAACCAATCCACCTGAAACCAGTTTCTAGAACGATTACTTTGGTATGGATCTGCTTCAAACTGATCATCGTTTAATCCTCCACCTTGCTTAGCTAAGTATCTTAAATAAGTTACCTCTCCTTCCAACTTAGTATTATCATTAAACTGATATCCTAAATGCGCGTAAAAATTTTTAGATTCAAAATTAGAGTTTGGTCTAAATCCGTCTCCTTTTTTATAGTTAAAAAACGTATAATAACTAAACTTACCTTTGGTACCACTTGCGCTAGTAAAGTTGGTGTATAGTCCATTACTTCCAACCGTGTTTCTTGTAATCAGTTCTAATGGTTTTTCAGTATTTGGTGTTTTCATTTTAAAATTAACCAAACCACCAAATTGCGTTCCGTATTGCAATGAAGCTGCACCTCTAACAATTTGTATTTCTTGTAATGCCTCTGCAGTTGGTGTGTAATAACTCTCAGGATAACCTAGTACATCTGCACTAATATCGTATCCATTTTGGCGTGTATTAAAATTAGCTGTACGGTTTGGATCCAAACCACGTCCACCAATATTTAACTGTAAACCTGCATCGTCATTTTGATAAATGTTTAAACCTGCTACTTGACTGTATAATTGTCTGGCATTATTAGCACCAAGATTAGCCATGGATTGGTCTATTAAAACCACTTCTGTCTTTTTTCCAGCGTAAATAGCAGTGTCTTCAACGTCTGCTAATTGTTTTAGGCTAAATAATTTTGCTTTTCTAACGGTAATTTCTACTTCAGACAATGTTGTTTCGCTTAGAGGTAGTAATATTATTTTTAAGTTTTTAGCTTCGGTTGACGTCACTGTTTGCTCAAGCACTTGATATTCGTAATTAAAAAAAGTTAAATTAAGTGTTGCTTTTTCAGTTTCAAAATTAAAATTACCGTTAGCATCAGACTTGGTTATCAAACCCTTAACGGTATCATAAACGCCAACATCGCTTAGTGCTTCGCCATTTTGATTAGTAATTGTACCAGAAATTTGCTGTTGTGCTAACATGCTAAAAGCAGATAACATCAATAATAGTAATAGGTTATAGTCCTTTAATTTCATCTGTAAATGGTAAAATCCAGTGTTTATGTTTAAACGATTCTTTTTCTTGGTACAAATTTACGCTTTCGTCAATAAATAATTGGCTTAATCGTCCATTTAAAGCTACATAACTTTTAGCGTGCACTTGTACATTTTTATAGCCTTGTTTGGTAAAATGATCGCCTAAGTAATGTGCATATTCTAAAATAAAATCAGGCTGAAAACTCATTTGTTTTTCCTGTAAAGGCGTCAAAAAATCGGCATTATTGACTAAAAACGTATTCCCTTGCTCGTCCTTAATTTTAAAGGTTGTGTTTCCCATTTTTTCCATTAACATGACTCGCCATGAGAAACGATAACCTTCTTCTGTCCAAAACAATTCGCCTGGATACAACAAATATCTAAACGGAAGTAACAGTTGCACCACAAAAAATAAACCTAGAATTGGTAGTACTAATTTACGATGACGTACTGTGTAGACTGATTTAAATGATATATGTTGCGCTTTCGCGGAAATAAAGCCAAGCAGCGACTTTATTTTTTGTATTATTTTATGATGAAACGAGGCATCAAAAAAGATTAATGCACTTACTATCATAACAAACGGAAACATCCCAATAGGAAACAAAACACGTGTGAATACATGGAAAAATATGACCATTATAAAAGCTACAAATCGTGTACGTTTGTACAGTAAAAAAAACGGAATTAGTAAATCATATAACATACCTGACCAGCTCATAGCGTAATGAAACCAATCTTGCTGCATAATAGTTTCGCCAATAAATGGTAAGTCGTATTTAGAGCGTAACCAAATTTTTAAGGGTTGGGCTTTTAATAACCAATCGCTGTTTATTTTGGCTAATCCTGCGTAAAAATAAACAATACCTAACAGTAGCTTTATAGCGTCTATACTCCATTTAGGAATACTTTTATAGCTAATTTTTGATGTATAGTTATCTAATGAAAAATAGGCATTAGCTGGTAAAAACAGCATTAAAAAGCTAAGAATACTTATAAAGTAATAATGATTTAAATAGGTGGTTTTTTCGATTAACTCTATATAAGTAAAGCTAATAAAAAAGGTAATTATGGCTAATCTGTATTTATAACCAATAGCGACAAATAAAGCTGACAAACCACAAATAAAAAATAGTAAATAGGTATACTCACCTAAGGATTTAACCCATTCAAAACCGTAATACTTAAAATGAAATTGAGGTTGTACATAAACCGTATCAATCCATCCTTTTAACCAATAACGAATCATACCATAACACATCATTAATCCAAAACCAATCCTGAACACAGCCAAAGGAGCTGCATCTGTGGTTTTGTTTAGATATGTTTTTAGGTTTAATTGCATAATATAAAAAAAGGTTGACTCTTTTAAATCAACCTTTTATTTATTATTGTTACTTGATATTAATCTCCATCTGCATCAACGTAATCTACACTTACATTAAAAGCTTGTAACATATCTACTTTTAAAGATATAACTACTAGTTGTAAGGCGTCATATGCTTCAGTCATTTTTACACTATCAACTTCAACTTGCGTTTTTAAATCCGCATTTAAATTTTGTATTTTTTGTCTAGCATCATCAATTCTTGTATTAATTAATGTTGCTAAATCAGTTCTGTCCAATGCTACTAAATACTTATAAAAGCCTTCTCCTGTTGGAGTTGTACTAGAGGCTTTACCATTATAGATATTTTGTACATTATCTAAAGCTATAATTGCTAAATCTCTGGAGATTGTTCCATTATAAATAGCTTCTGCTTTGTCTGATAGTGAGGTTGCAGAAAATACACCTGCAGGAATACCAAACTTATTAGCACGTAATCCTTTTTCGAAATAAAAAATATAGTCGTTTATAAATTTATTTACTGCACTTGATGCTGTATTTTCTGTGCTATTAACAAATACAGTTCTGTAATTTGTTGTCCAATCCGTTAACACGTTTTGTGTTAAGCTATTCATTTGTGCAATTAAATCTGTTAAGTATGTTACGTAGTTTGCGTTTGTATACTTATTTAAAATGTCTGCATCTGTTGTTGCTATACCATGTAACATGTAATCTACAGCAGGAAAACCTACAGCATCATTATTAGCAGCTGCTAATAAATCGTAGTTTCCGTTAGCGATATTAGCTTCAATGTCTGCTACTGTTGTAGGATAGACATTCATTTTAAAGTTATATTGTAATATTTCGGCTTGACCGATATTAAAAGGCTCTACTAATTGCCAATCTTTATATGCACTTACAAAAGCAGCTCTAATATTATCCAAATTAGCTTGGTTTGGCGTTGCTGTAAACGTATTATTTACATCAGATAAGGTTTGTAAAGCTGATTTTAAATTTTGAATCCTTGGTATAATTATATTGTCTGCTAAGTTGGTTTGCATAGCAACCCTATTATAATTATCAGGCGTAGCACTAGTGCTGCTTCCTGTGTCATCAGACTCCGAACATGCTACTATTAATAACATAATAGCAAAGATGTAAACTAACTTTTTCATAATTAAATTTTTTTCTTTTTCAGTGTGCAAAAATAAAACATAGCAGTCGTTTAAATAAACGACTGCTGTAATAAATTATATATTTTATAAACTACCAGCTTGACCTGCAGTAAAATAAAACTGAGCTGCTATAGTATTAGAAATGGCATCTAATGAAGACGCTGTTACATCCCAAAATCCATCTCCTAACATTAACTGATCTAACATTTGTTGTACCTCGTCTTTAGTAAAATAAGGATCGTTTGTACCTGGTTGTCTTGTAAATTGTAAGCTATAAATAAATCCGTAAGCTTCTGACAATGCATGAAATGCTGATGCCTTATCTAAATCTAAATTAGCTTTACCTTGTTGTAAATAATAGATGGCTCTAATACCAATAACAGCAGATATTTTTCCTCTAATTACTTGTGCTTGTACATCACGTAATTCATAATCTTTAGCAACGATTGCTGCACGACCTAATTTAAATGCGTTATAGATATCTAATGCTATACCTTCAAAATCAGGATCTTCATTTACCTTAGCAACATATTCACTTAAAAATTTATCTGCTTCGTATACTGGTACAGCTGGATTGTCTTCATTACCATATAAGTAACCGTAAGCCTCATCCCATTTGTGCTCCATGGTAGTATAGTTATTTGTACCATCTAATACACCAGCCGAATTATTAGCCTTGTTATCAGCTTCGTCTAAAACAGATAGACTTAAATAATTATTTAACATTTGGTCTACCATCAATGCACCAATTACACCTTTTGCAAATGCTTGATTATACTCTAAACCTCTGTCATTTACATAACGTGTTGCTCCACCACCTACTTGCTGTAATTGTCCTGCAACTCCTGCTGTTGCTGTTGTTGACCAATTAGGGAATACTGTATTTACTTGTTCTTCAATAAAAAAATCAAAAGTCGCTTTGATGTTATTGGCATCTGTTGTATTTGCTGAATAAAAATCTGTAGATGCTGCAATTTTACTTCTTACGTTTTTATCTGATGCGTTTAAGTTTGCGTCTGAAAAATCGTTAGCATCTTGCACGTGTGCAAACATGTTATCTAGAATAGCTTCTGTATTAGAAGGGTCTACCATACCTGAAACAATTTCTTGAGCCATTTGGATACGTGTTGTTTGACCACCAAAACTAACTGTTGAGTTTCCATCTCTTTCAAACGTATACGTATCTGGAGCTGTTACGTTATTAGTAAAAACCTGATTGTTGTCATCGTCACTGCTACAAGACGTTAGTGCTAACGTAGCAAATGCAGCTAATCCTAATGCGATTTTTTTCATTTTTTTGTGTTATATTAAGTTTAATTGTTATTTAGACTAATTACAAATAGATTTGCAATTTGACTGCAAAAATAAAAACGAAAAGCATTTCATGCAAGTTTATTTAGAATAAATTTAAATTAAAAACACACAAAGCCATTAACAGTTTGTAAATCAAAAAGTTACAGCTGTTAAAATTTTTTCATTTTTAATGAAAGTTAATGAGTTATAGGATGGTTAGTGGTAGGCTTTAAATATTTTAGAGGCCTCATTGTAAGCACTTTCAAAAGACATCGCATTTAAATTATTAACCTTTTTTGAAGTTAAATAGGATAACACTTTTTCGGTTGGCATATTACCTGTTAAATCGTCTTTAGCCATAGGACAACCACCAAAACCTTGGATTGCACCATCAAAACGTTTACAGCCTGCTTTGTAAGCAGCGTCAATTTTTTCAAACCAAGAATCTGGTGTGGTATGTAGATGTGCACCAAACTCGATTTCCTTATAATGCGGAATTAAATTAGAGAAGAGGTACTCTATATTTTCTGGATTTGAGGTTCCGACAGTATCACTTAATGATAAAATTTTTACTCCCATTTTACTTAAACGCTCAGTCCACTCTCCTACTATTTCTACATTCCATGGATCTCCATAAGGATTACCAAATCCCATGGATATATAGACTACAACTTGTTTATTAGCTGCATCTGCTTGATTTAAAATATCCTGAAGTAATACGATTGATTGTGCTATAGTCTTATGCGTGTTACGCATTTGAAAATTTTCTGAGATAGAAAACGGATAACCTAGATAGTCTATTTCTGGGTGTTTGCAAGCGTCTGCTGCACCTCTAGAGTTTGCTATAATAGATAACAATTTACTACTAGTAGTACTTAAATCTAGTTTAGATAATACCTCTGCAGTATCCACCATTTGCGGAATTGCTTTTGGAGATACAAAGCTACCAAAATCAATTGTATCAAAACCAACACGAAGCAACGATTGTATGTATTGCACTTTTTGATCTGTAGGTATAAACTGTTTAATGCCTTGCATGGCATCTCTTGGACATTCTATAACTTTTACTTGATTTGACATTTTGTATATAATTCTTCTATAAAAATAGTTTAATTTTCTGAAAGGAATATAAAAATAGCTAAACCAATAAACACAACAATCTGTAACCACTTTAAAACCAACCCAATATTTTTACTTTGTTTTAAATAATCCGAAATAAATCCTGCTAAAATTGCGATTAATGCAAAAACTATAAAAGACGTAGCCATAAATAATAAACCTAACACATAAAATTGCGTAACAGTATTAATGGTATCACTATATAAATACGCTGGAAAAAATGCCAAAAAGAAAATAGATACTTTAGGATTTAGCACATTCATGATCACACCTTGTTTAAACAACTGTATCAAGCTTTTTTTTGGAGCAGCATCATTACTTAAGCTCACAGTTGCATCACTTTTAAAAACTTTAAAAGCCAAGTATAGTAGGTATATTGCACCTAAGCTCTTGATAATAAAAAACAACGTATCACTTTCTTTTATAATAGCAGACACTCCAAAAGCAACTAAAGTAGTATGCACTAAACAACCAGAAATTAAACCGCAAACGGTCGCTATACCATATTTACGTCCATTAGTAATGCTTTGCATTAAAACGTAAATATTATCAGGTCCTGGTGATAACGCTAATGCTGTTGTGGCTAAAATAAATCCGAAAAGTATTTCGTAATTCATTTACCCTTTGTTTAAAATAGCTTTATTAATTTTTTTAATAAGACTTGGTCCTTCATAAATAAAACCCGTATAAATTTGGACTAAGTCCGCTCCTGCTTGAATTTTATCTAAAGCATCTTGTCCAGAATGGATACCTCCTACGCCAATAATTGGGAAGGCTTTATTGCTTTTATCTGCAAGGTATTTAATCACTTTAGTAGATTTATCTTTAACTGGTTGTCCGCTAACACCACCATTACCTATTTCGGCTAGCCTTTCTGCGGAAGCTTTTAAATTAGAGCGATCCACAGACGTATTGCTTGCAATTACACCATCTAAATTAGTTTCGGCAATTAGCTCGATAATTTCATCTAATTGAATAGTATTTAAATCTGGTGCAATTTTAAGTAAGATTGGCTTTTGTTTTTCAAACGTGTTATTCGCTTTTTGCACAGTACTAATAAGCTCTAACAAATAGTCTTTATCGTTTAATTTAGCATGACTACCCACATTTGGGCAACTTACATTAAGTACAAAATAATCTACATATGGATGTAACCCATTAAAACACGCCAAGTAATCCTTGGTATAATCCTCAGGTTTAGTTTGTGTGTTTTTTCCAATATTACCACCAATAATAAGTTTCCCTTTGTTTTTTTTAAGTTGAATAATGGCTTGTTCTAAACCTTCGTTATTAAAGCCCATTCTGTTAATAATCCCTTGATCGTCTTTTAGCCTAAACAGACGTTTTTTTGGATTACCAACCTGACCTTTTGGCGTAACAGTACCAACCTCTATAAAACCGAAACCAAAGTTTGCCAATTCATTATACAACACCGCATTTTTATCAAAACCTGCTGCTAATCCCACTGGGTTTTTAAAGGTTAAACCGAAAAGTTTACGTTCTAATTTAGGATCTTCAATAGTATACAAACGTCTATACAATGACGCCATACTTGGAATCTTAGACGTTACTTTTACTAATGAAAATGTGAAATGATGAATTTTTTCAGGATCGAAACTAAAAAATAAAGGTCTTAGAAGGGATTTGTACATCTTAATAGGTTTGCACAAAAGTAATTCTAATTAAAAAATTGAGCAATTCAAAAGCTAAAAAACTTAATAATTGTAACTTTATACCCTCAATTAAAAGTTAAAGAAAAATGATTTCAAAAGAAGATATAATTAAAAGATTTGTAGGTTACGTAACTGTGGATACTGAGTCTGATCCAGCAAGCGACACAACACCTAGTACTGCTAAACAATGGGATTTAGCAAATGCATTAGTAGACGAGCTAAAAGCTATTGGTCTAGAAGATGTTACCATAGACAAGCACGCTTATATAATGGCAACTTTACCTAGTAATGTGGATCATGATGTGCCAACTATTGGATTTATTTCTCATTTTGATACAACTCCAGATTTTACAGGTGCTAATGTAAAGCCTCAAATTATTGATAAATATGATGGAAAAGATATTGTTTTAAATGCAGCAGAAAATATTGTATTATCTCCTGATTATTTTGAAGATCTACTGTTATACAAAGGTCAAACATTAATTACAACAGACGGAACAACACTTTTAGGAGCAGATGATAAAGCTGGTATTACAGAGATTGTATCTGCAATGGAATATCTTGTTGCTAACCCACAAATCAAACACGGAAAAATTAGAGTTGGGTTTACTCCTGACGAAGAAATTGGTCGTGGTGCACATAAATTTGATGTCGAAAAATTTGGTGCAGATTGGGCTTACACAATGGATGGTAGCCAAATTGGAGAATTAGAATACGAAAACTTTAATGCTGCAGGAGCGGTTGTAAAAGTAAAAGGAAAGATTGTACATCCAGGTTATGCTAAAGGTAAAATGGTTAACTCAATGTACATTGCTACAGAGTTTATCAACTCGTTACCAAGATTAGAAACTCCGGAGCATACTGAAGGTTACCAAGGATTTTTCCACCTGTACTCTATTTCTGGAGAAGTAGAAGAAACTGTTTTAGAATACATTATTAGAGATCACGATTTAGGTCATTTTAAAGCTAGAAAAGAAATGATGCAAAAGTTAACCGATGAGCTTAATGAGCAGTATGAAAGAGAAGTTGTGACTATTGAAATTAAAGATCAATATTTTAATATGAAAGAAAAAGTGGAACCTGTAATGCACATTGTTGATATTGCAGAAGAAGCTATGAAGCAATTAAATATCAAACCATTGATTAAAGCCATTCGTGGTGGTACAGACGGATCGCAATTAAGTTACATGGGCTTACCTTGTCCAAACATCTTTGCTGGAGGACATAATTTTCATGGTCGTTATGAGTATGTTCCTGTGGAAAGTATGATAAAAGCAACAGAAGTGATTTGCAAGATTGCCGAAATTACTGCAGAACAAAACAAATAAAATAAACAACTATGAAAAAGTTATTTCTTTTAACCTTTATTACGTTTAGTCTTATAGCCTGTAAAACGGATAAAACTAAAACAACAATAGATACCGTAAACCAAGCCATAAAGCAAGATAGCATTATAGTAACCAAAGTAGCAGAATTTACAGGTCAACAAGTAACAGGTGTTACAGTAAGCGATTCTGGTCGTGTTTTTGTTAACTTTCCGCATTGGAGACCTACAGTTAAACATTCTGTCACAGAAGTAATTGGCCAACAATCCATTGCTTATCCAAATCAAAAATGGAACAGTTGGACCACTGATGCTAAAATAACAGATTCTGTTTTTGTAGCTGTGCAATCTGTTGTAGCTTCTAAAAATCAACTGTTTGTAGTAGATACTAGAAATCCATTTTTTAAAGGTGTACTATCAAACCCAAAGCTATTTGTATTTAATTTAGACAACAACAGTTTGCAAAAGGTCTACACCTTGACTGATGCTGTATTTTTCAAAGACTCTTACATAAATGATGTACGCATTGATAGAGAAAATAACATGGCTTATTTTACAGATTCTGGACATGCAGGTTTGTTAGTTTTAAATTTAGAAAGTGGACTTTTTAAACGTGTATTAACAGACCACAGCTCTACAACCTCTGAGACAGACCATCTAACTATTAATGGTACACAGTGGAAAAATACTGTTCACTCTGATGGTATAGCACTAAATCCATTAGATAGTAAACTGTACTATCATGCTTTAACTGGCTATACTTTATATGCTATACCTACGACGTTATTGATTAATGGAAGTGATGAAGCTATTGAAGCTGGAGTAGAAACTATAGCCAAAACAGCTGCTCCTGATGGCATGATATTTGACAAATATGCTAATTTATATTACGCAGATTTAGAAAATAATGCTATTATAAAAAGAACTCCAGATGGTCAAACAACAACAGTTGTCGAAGGCGATTTAGTCCGTTGGGCAGATACTTTTAGTATTTTTAATAATGAGTTATATTACACTAATTCTAGGATAAACGAAATCACAGGACCAATACCTACCATGACGTTTCAAGTAAATAAAATAGCTTTAGAGGAGTAGAAAACTTATAGTTTCACATTTAATTAGATTGACATTAAAACAACTATTACACAAAACAATACTATTGACGCTTTAGAAGCAGACTATTTATACGTCAAAACCTCTCAGATACCTGAAGCAGGCAATGGGTTATATACTGCTATAGATATATACAAGGATGAAATTATTTCCATTTTTAAAGGAGAAATTATTGATGCATCAGAAGCAGCAAGCAGAGTACAGCAAAACCTAGATCGTTATTTTATTAATTTATTAGATGGTCGCATCATGGATAGTATGCATACCGACTGTTTTGCTAAATATGCAAACGATAGTAAAGGTAAAAATAATAGTCCATTAAAAAACAATGCTAAAATAGGTTTAGACGATGATGGCAATGTTTGTATTATAGCAATAAAACAGATTGTTTCTGGTGAAGAAATTTTTTGTGGTTATGGTAAGCAATACTGGAAAAAACACAGATAATTTAAAACGAGATAAAGTTTTATCCTTAATTTTAAAATAAACATCTACAATTGATTTTTTCTAAGGACAAAAAAAATTAAATTTGCATCAAAAAGCAACTAACCCTATTTTAATCTTACCCTTTGGAAAATAAACAAGCCATTACTGTAATAGACCGTATTCTGAAAAACTTAGACGCTACAGGTATTACTTCAGATACATTAATAGACGATATTAAAACTTTAAGAACTTATACTATTGAGGTAGAAAACCCTTTGGCAGTAAAAGTCCTTCGTTATACTTATGAGCATATCGAAAATAACGACTCTTTTCTTATTCCAATACCAGAGGATACACCATTAGAGGATGAATCATTAGAATCTGATACAGAAGATGTTATAGAAACAGAATTAGATCCAATAGAGAGTTTAAAGTATGTGATTTCATTAATTAGAAATCTTGACAATGCTTCTAACATATCAGATTTAAAATATTACAAAAAAGCTTTAGTAGATTTTTAATTTATTAAAAGCAATTATAAGTTTAATATACTTATTTATATAAATATAAGCCTTTATCAGTATATCTGTTAAAGGCTTTTTTTATTCTGAAATTATATTCAGACATATCTTAGAATAAATAAAATTATAACGCATAAAAAAGCCTTCTTAAATTTAAGAAGGCTTTTTAAAAATGTGGGGAGAGCAGGATTCGAACCTGCGAAGACGTAGTCAGCAGATTTACAGTCTGCCCTCGTTGGCCGCTTGAGTATCTCCCCAAAACTGATTGCAAATATATTTAAGTTTTACTATTAAACAAACAAAAAAGTACTGTTTTTTGATGTCATTTTTTTCGGTATTGATTTTTAATAAGTTAGCTTCAATTTATTTTTAATTAAAAATAATAAACTAAAAAAAGCGTAACATTTTTAGTGTTACGCTTTAAAGACTAACTCAATTTATTTAAAATTTGTAGGTCAAAATTCCTGCAAAATTTCTTGGGTCTGTTTGATTAATATAGCTGGTTCTATAAGCGTTGTAACCTATTGAATCAAATACATTATTAACCAACACTCTAAAATTCCAATGGTTATTTAAAGTATAAGCAACTTGAGCATTGACCTGTGTGTAAGCTTCAACATTAAAAGGCTCTTGATTTGGAACAATCCCTTGGTGAGTAACAGCACCTGAACTCCAGTCATTAATAGGTCGTTCGCCAGTATAATATACTCCTCCTCCAACAGACAAACCTTCAAGTTGTTGTTTAAAGCTATAGTCAGCATAAATATTAAAAGTATGCTTTGGTGTATTTAATGGTGCAGATCCATAGACATAAGATGTATGCTCCTTATACTGTGCATCAATGTAAGAATATCCTGTAATTACTTCCAAGTTATCCAAAACACGACCACTTAATTCCACTTCAACACCTTTTCTCTCATCATTACCACCTTTTGCATAATATCCAGTTTCTTCCCAGTTAATATCATAAACAGGAAGATTAATGTCTTTATTATTTATTTTAAAATAAGTTAAGTTAAAACGCAACCTACTATTTAACCAATTTGTTTTAATACCAGTTTCAAATTGATCATAACGTTCGTTACCTAATTCATTACCATTAACATCTAATCTAGTTCCTGTTCTAGGATACGAACTGTTTGTATAAGAAGCAAACAGGTTAATGTTTTGAAAAGGTGATATAATAATACCTCCTAATGGATTAAAAGCATCACTTTCGGTAGTTTCAGTGTCTGTAATTGTTCTTGTTTTACTGTAACGTAAACCAAAAAAACCTTTTAAATATTTATTAAAAGTAACCACATCCTGAGCAACAAAACCAAAAGCTTTAGATTTTGCAGCTAATGCGGATTGAGTAGACAGTGTAATATCATTTGGTAATTTATTACTATTACTTGCAAACACGTCTATAGTATCTATAATAGATACATTTTGTGAAGTTGTGTTATAATTAGTCGTACGATAATCAAAACCAACTTGAAATGTATGAGAAATAGTTCCTGTTTTTAATTGATCACCAACTAAATCAAATTGCAGCACACTGTTATTATCTGCTCTTGTTGACACTGAATAACCTCTAGATTTTTGATTATATATTGCGTTACCATCAACATCACTAACAACACTACCTAGACTTGCACCTTTGTCATCCAAATCCAAATTTGACTTATAATAGGCACCTTTAAGACTCAACTTATCAGATAACTCACGATCAAGTCTAACTGCATATGTTGTGTTAGTTGTTAATGATTTATCATTCTCAAAACCTAAAAATTGATCATAAGGTAAATCATAAATCAAATTCTGGTCATTATCTCCAAGATTAACAGTACCAACGTCTGGTGTCCTACTATCTTCAAAATAATCCAACTCAAAAGTTACAGTCGTTTTGTCGTCAGCCTTCCATTGAAATGAAGGATTGATATAAAATCTATCAGAAGTAATTCCGTCTCTATAGCTATCAGCACGCTCTAATGCACCATTTAATCTAAATGCAGTCGTTTTGGATGTATTTAAAGGTCCATAAACATCAAAAGTTGTTCTTGCTTGACCAAAGCTTCCTCCTCTAAGTGACACATTGCCTCCAAACTCGTATTTAGGTGTTTTGGTTACAATATTAATTATTCCACCTGGACTTCCTAAATCTGTAGCAACACCTTGTGTAACTGATGCTGCGCCTTTTAAGACTTGTATATTATCAACACCTTGCATATCTGTTAGTATCCCTTGACCTCTAAAATCTGAATGTACTCTAACTCCATTTTTTAAAATAGGAATCCCTCTAAATCCACGAGAAGACATACTCTCCCTTTTATTACCATATGTTGCAAATGTATAAACTCCAGGTACATTTTTTACAGCATCCGAAATGGTTAAATTACCTTGTTGCTCAATCACTTTTTCAGAAATAATAGAAATACTCTGAATTTGTTCATAAGGCGCTAAAGGCAATCTTGTTAAAGCCTCAATTTTATCTGGATGTGTAAAACGACTTCCAAAAACTTCAACTTCGTCCAAATCGCCATCATATTGTAATTTAAATGATATAGATTTCGTTTCATTATCCGTAATAGTTATGTCTTGTTTAATTGACGTATAACCTACTGAAGATACTTTGATAGTATAACTTCCAGCCTTTACATCTTCAAGGATAAAAAACCCATCAACATTAGCTGATACTCCTACATTAATCTCTTCTAATAAGATGGTTGCAAATGGAATTTTTTCGTCGGAATTACTAGTCACAACTCCTGTGATTTTGGATTGCGAGAATGATAATTGAACTGCTAAAATTAGTATAAAACTTATTTTTTTAAACATGACACTATTTAGATTTATTATAAATAAAGCGCAAATATAAATCTCATTTTGATAATCACAAAGCTTATTTAGACTAAATATAAATAAAAAGTTATACTTATTTGATATAGAATAGAATACCCTTTTAAAAACTATTATCTTTAAAATTTAACTTATACAGCAAATGAAGAAAATATCATCCATAGAAGCGTATATACAAGATCATCCCAAATTTATAGACTCCCTTAACTATTTAAGACATTTACTTTTAAAGGCTGGCTTAAAAGAAACTATAAAATGGAATGCTCCTGTTTATATGATTGAAGGAAAAAATGTGATTGGTTTAGGTGCTTTTAAACACCACTATTGCTTATGGTTTTTTAATGGCAACTTATTGACTGACAAACAAAATATATTACATAATGCACAAGAAGGAAAAACTAAAGCTTTGCGACAGTTACGTTTTAATGATACAAGTGATATATCCGAAACGTTACTAATGTCTTATATAGAGGAAGCCATAATAAATCAAAAAAATGGTAAGGAAATTAAACCTGTTAAAACTAAAGTAAAAGATGTTGAGATACCTGATGAGTTACAAAGTGTTTTTAAAGAAGATAACACACTTTTTAAGGCATTTAAAGCTTTAACACCATCTAAACAACGTGAATACTGTAACTATATAAGTGAAGCCAAAAAAGAGGCTACAAAACTATCTAGAATAGATAAAATAACACCTATGATTGTTAAAAATAAGGGTTTACATGATAAGTATAAAAATTGCTAAATAAAAAAGGCGACCAATTGGTCGCCTTTTAATATATAATCTAGCTGTAAATTACTTTTTTAATTCAACAGCTGGCTTGTTTAAAGATTTACTCATTTCCATAGAAATAGCAGAACGATCAAACTTTAATTTTCCAGACATAGTTTCTATAACGCAACTATTATCCTTATCATTAAGCTGTGCAATTTTTCCATGCATTCCGCTTTTAGTAATTACCTTATCACCTGCTTTTAAATCCGAAGCAAAACGCTTTTCTTGTTTAGCACGTTTCATTTGTGGTGCAATCATAAAGAAGTACACTACAGCAAACATTGCTATTATAGGTAAAAATCCGCTAATTCCTTCCATTATTGTGTAAGTGGTCCTGGGTTAGCATTTGGATTTGTTCTAAGTGGTGCCTGCTTAACAGGTGCGTTAGGATCTGGAGTAATAAAAGCTGATATTTTTACAGACTCTTTACCAGTAGCTGTGTTAGCTGTGATGTTAATTACTTTAGATGTTTTGTTAGCTCCTTTTCCGTTAAATTTAACAGTAAAAGAATCAGACTCTCCAACAGCTAAAGGTGCTCTAGACCAATCTTGAGGAACTGTACATCCACAAGTACTTTTAATATCTGTAATAACTAAAGGTGCTTCTCCTTTGTTTGTGTAAGTAAATACTGTCTCTTGAGGTGTACCTGATACTATTTGACCAAAATCATGTTCTTTTTTATCAAACTCGATTACTGGTAACTTACCTGATTGTGCATCTCTCTCAGAAGCTGCTACTACATTGTTTGCATCAATTTTTGCTGCTGCATCTTGCTTACAAGATGATAAAGATATTAAGCATACTGCACTTAATAGAATCATTACTTTTTTCATAATACTTATTTTAGAATTTGTGTAGTTTATTATTAAACTGCCACTTAAATTAATTTTTGGTTTGTAAAAATAATAATATTTTTTGACTACATCAATCCTCGACCAACTTTATTTAATTTTCCTTCTTCTTGATATTCTTTTAACAATTTATCTAGAATTCCGTTAATAAAAATACTGCTTTTAGGCGTTGAGTATTCTTTAGCAATTTCTAGGTATTCATTAATTGTTACTTTAGTAGGAATTGAAGGAAAACTAGTTAACTCGCAAATAGCCATTTTTAATAAAACCATGTCTATAGTTGCGATACGTTCTGTATCCCAATTTTTAGTTTTATTAGCTATTTCTTCGCTTAATTTGGATTGGTTTAACATTGTTTTTTTAAACAAGTTAATTGCGTATTGTTTATCCTCGATATCTTTGTACAACTTAGGTGTAAGGAAACGCTCGTCTGATGTTTCTTTAATTTTTCTAAGTAATTTTAAAATAGCTGTATTTACTGTTGGAAGATCATCTAACCAAGTAAGGTTTTTATCTTCAATATAATCGTAAAGTTTCTCGTTAGGAGCTATTATTTCTTTAAATACATCTACTATAAAGTTTCTATCTTCTTTAAAGGTAGACGATTTAGTTTGCATGTATTCTTTATATAAATCACTAGCAATTATTTCCTTGTAGATAATATCTACATACTCATTATCTAGTTGCCAATTTTTAATATTGTTGACTTCAAAAGCTGTTTTTAAAGCCACGTTATTAGATAGTAGCTCTAGAACCTGATTGTTTATAAATTTTTTGTTGGGATTTTTTTCTTCTGCTGTAGCTAAATGCTTTTTCTGAATAGTTTCTAACTGCGTTTTAGATTTTTTACCGACCTCTATCATTAGGGATAGTGTCATTAGATATAAATTATACATATTGTCTATACTGTATAATAAAAATTTTTGGTCTTTAGAAAAATCATCACTTTCTGTACCATCAAATGCATATAAAACTTGCATTACTTTAACACGAATATGTCTTCTACTTAGCATACTTACAAAGAACTTTAGATTTCAATTATATTGAAATACTTTTAAATTATTAATTAAAAAAGGCGAAAGCTTTCACTTTCGCCTTGCAAAAATAGTCTATTTTATAAGATATCTATTGCTGATTTTCTTTTTTTCTAGCTTCAATTCTGCTTAAAGCTATATTTAATGCTGCTTGATGTGTTGTTATATCATTAGTTTCAGCATTACTTAATATCTCCAAGGTTGTATTGTAGATGTTTTCTGTCTTTCTCATTATTTCTTGTTTACCGTAGTTTTCTAATTCTGCGTAAACATTAATAATTCCTCCTGCATTAATTAAAAAGTCTGGTGCATATACAATACCTTTTTCCTGTAATATACGACCATGCTTAAGCTCGTCTGCTAATTGATTATTTGCTGCTCCAGCGATAACTTTAGCTTGGATACTGTTAATTGTAGCATCGTTAATTGTTGCTCCTAAAGCGCAAGGTGCGTAAATATCTACAGCCTCTGCATACACATTACTTCCTTTGTATATAGATGCTCCGTATTTTTTACTGATTGCCTCTAAACGTTCTTGATTAATATCGTCGATAATTACTTTTGCACCATCATTTGTTAGGTGCTCCACTAAAGATTCTCCAACATGTCCAATACCTTGTACAATTACTGTTTTATCCTCTAAGACATCTGTACCAAATTTAAATTTAGCAGCTGCTTTCATTCCCATAAAAACACCATAAGCTGTAATTGGAGATGGATTACCTGCTCCACCTTTGTCTTCAGAAATACCAGTAACATAAGGTGTTACTTCTCTAACTAAATCCATATCTGCAGTTTCCATTCCTACATCTTCTGCAGTAATATACTTTCCGCTTAAGCTATGCACAAACTCTCCAAAACGCTTCATTAATTCTGGCGTTTTTTGTGTTTTTGCATCACCAATAATTACTGCTTTTCCACCACCAAGGTTTAAACCTGTAATTGCTGACTTAAAGGTCATTCCTCTAGACAAACGTAAAACGTCATTAACAGCTTCCCATTCGTTAGCATATTGCCACATTCTAGTACCTCCTAAAGCAGGTCCTAAAACTGTGTTATGTATTCCAATTATTGCTTTTAATCCTGTATCTTTGTCGTTGCAAAAAACGACTTGTTCGTGATTATCAAATGATAATTGTCCAAAAACAGGATCTGCTTTTGATAATTGATTAGTGTTGATTACTTCTGAAACCATTTAGTTGACATTTAATTAATGTATTGAAATTACACTATTTGTAATTTCAGCATGCGAAATTAGCTTATAATTAATATTAAAACAATAATTAGCATGTTAAAATGTGAAATTGTTAAAAACTTTTTAAACTTAGGTTTTCATTTAAATGAAAGAATTACAACATATTAACAAATACTTTTACAAATATAGAACACAAATTATAATTGGTGTTTTAATTACCATCGTTTCTAAACTATTTACTGTATTTGTTCCCAAATTTATAGGTTCTATTATAGACGTGGTTAACGACCAATTACAAAATCCGGAAAGTAGTGAGGTTGCTTACAAAGCCAAACTATTGAAGTACATTTTATTTTTGGTAGGTTCTGCAATATTGTCTGGTATATTAACCTTCTGGATGCGTCAAACAATAATTAATGTATCGCGTTATATTGAATATGATTTAAAAAACGAAATCTACCAACAATACCAAAAACTATCTTTAAATTTTTATAAAAAAAATAGGACTGGTGATTTAATGAATCGTATAAGTGAGGACGTGACCAAAGTACGTATGTATACTGGTCCTGCAATTATGTATAGTATTAATACCTTAACATTATTTATTGTAGCTCTAGTTTTTATGTTTAGACAAGCGCCAATGTTGACACTTTACACAATTATTCCGCTACCAATTTTATCCATAATTATTTATAAAATTAGCTCAGAAATACATAAACGTAGTACCATTGTACAACAATACTTATCCAAACTATCCACGTTTTCTCAAGAAACTTTTAGTGGAATTTCTGTAATTAAGGCTTATGGTATAGAGCCACAAACCTCAGCTAATTTTGATGAATTATCAGAAACCAATAAAGAGAAACAATTAAGTTTGGTACGTATACAAGCCTTGTTTTTTCCGATGATGATTTTGCTTATTGGGTTAAGCAACGTGTTAGTTATATATATTGGAGGTAAACAATATATGAATGGCGAAATTAGCTTAGGTACAATTTCTGAATTTATTATGTACGTTAACCTTCTAACTTGGCCAGTTGCAACTGTAGGTTGGGTGACCTCTATTGTACAGGAAGCAGAAGCTTCTCAAAATAGAATTAATGAGTTTTTAAAAACCGAACCAGAAATACAAAATAACAACGCTGAATTATCAGAAATTAATGGCGAAATAGAATTTAAAAATGTGTCTTTTACTTATGATGACACCAACATACAAGCCTTAAAAAATGTTAGTTTTAAGGTAAATACAGGTCAAACTTTGGCTGTTATAGGAAAAACTGGGTCCGGAAAATCTACAATCTTAGATTTAGTAGGACGTTTGTACGACGTAGACTCAGGCACTATATTAATAGATCAAAAACCTATTGAAACCCTAAACCTATATAGCCTAAGAGACGCTACAGGTTATGTACCACAAGATGCCTTTTTGTTTAGCGACTCCATTAATAACAACATTAAGTTTGGTAAAGAAAACGCTACAGATCAAGAGGTTATAGATGCTGCTAAATTAGCACAAGTGCATAAAAACATAATCAAATTTAACAAACAATACGACACTGTTTTAGGTGAGCGAGGCATCACACTATCTGGAGGACAAAAGCAACGTGTATCCATTGCTAGAGCTATTATTAAAAAGCCTCAAATCATGTTATTTGATGACTGTTTATCTGCAGTTGATACTGAAACTGAAGAGAAGATTTTAAATAACTTAAAAACAATTACTAAAGGAAAAACAACCATAATTGTAAGTCACAGAATCTCTTCTGCTAAAAATGCAGATCAAATTATAGTTTTAGACGATGGTCAAATTGTACAATCAGGTACACATGAAAACCTTATAAACACTGATGGTTATTACAAAGAACTGTATTTAAAAACAACTAAGTAAAAAGATTTACACTAAAATGTTGTTTCATTCAACTTTTTTTTTGACTTTTGAGTTTACGAATTAACTAACAACACAAATCAAGGATTATGCATAATAACGAGATGATGGAGAAGGAAGAAATTTTTTCGAAAGTATTAAGAGCAGGAAGACGAACTTATTTTTTTGATGTAAGAGCTACTAAAGCAGATGATTACTACCTGACTATTACAGAAAGTAAAAAGTTTACAAATGACGATGGATCATTTCATTATAAAAAACATAAAATTTACTTATATAAAGAAGACTTTAGTGAGTTTAATGACATCTTAAAAGAAATGACAGATTACATCATCAACGAAAAAGGAGATGAAGTTATTAGCGAACGTCACCAAAAAGATTTCAAAAAAGAATATGATACTCCAGCTACTCCTGCTTCCGAAGCTAAGACTGAAACGTCTGAAACACCAAGTGCTGAAAGTAGATTTACAGATGTAGATTTTGACGATATTTAATATAAAAATCACCTTATATCAAAAAAGCCTTTTCTAAATTTAGAGAAGGTTTTTTTTATGCTTTATTGTAAATCAAAATTAAAATTAGACTTCCCAAAATAAATATAAGACTTGCAACAAAATTAAAGGCAAGCCAAATAATAGCAGATATTACAAATAACCAAAGTGGTACTAAAGTTATACTTATGGCAAACCTAAAGGTAGATAAAAACTCAGCTTCCTTAATTTTTGGTTTTATATTATGTCTCCAAACCAGAATAGGCACACATAATAACAAATAAAGGATTGGCTTTATTAAGACTTTAAAATTAGACTGTTTTACACGCTTAACTTGACATGTTTTAAACTGACTTACAATACAACGATTAACAATGTTGGGATTGGTAAAATCCACATTTAACTTATTAAGTTTTTCTACTATTGAAGCATAATTACTTTGTGGTATGTGAGTCGTTAAGCTTATTAAAGAATTAAAAACATCCTGTTTAATTTGTTTAGTCGCAATAAAATCGTCTAAATGATTATAAGATTTAGACGCTAAAGCTTTTCCAAAACAAATAGAAACAGTACTACCCATTGCTTTAGGCGCTTGGTAATTTAAACCCACTGGAATTAAATGTATTGACTGCTTAGGATACGTTTGTCTATGTTCTAAAATAATTCTTGTAAACCCCTTACTTAGTGGTCTAACTCGTCTTTCTAAATTGTGATTTCCTTCTGGAAAAATAGTCACTGCTTTGTTATCATGTAACAAATTAACAGTATTACTAAAAACAGATTTATTTTTTGCAATCGTGCTCCAGCCATCTCTAACACGATAAATTGGTCGCATATGCAAGCTATGCAATAACCTACTAACAAATGGTTTTTTAAAAACACCAGCTCTAGTTAAAAAATAACTTAAGCGTCCAGACTTTGTAGCCAATAGCAAAGCATCTATTAACGCATTTTGATGATTGGATAAAAATAAAACGGGTTGGTCTTTTGGGATGCTTTTTTTTCCGTTTACAATTATTTTTTTATAGTAAAAAAACAATCCTAATTGAATATAAATCCTAACGGTATGTAATACTATTTTATTCAAATATCTTAACCATACTACTATGATACAGAAGTTCCGTTAGGAACTTTGGTTTCTGGATTTAACAAAATAACATCTTTAGCATTAACAGCTCCCAATACTAAACACTCACTCATAAATTTTGCAATCTGCTTACGCGGAAAATTTACCACTGCAACAATTTGCCTATTTAGTAAGTCTTCTTTTTTATAAAGCGTTGTAATTTGTGCGCTAGTTTTTTTAACTCCCAAACCTCCAAAATCTATGGTTAATTGATACGCAGGATTTTTGGCTTCTGGAAAATCATTAACTTCTAAAATGGTACCTACACGTAAATCTACTTTGGTAAAATCTTCAAATTGAATAGTGCTCATAATTACCCTTGGTTATAATTTAATTTAGGACTTTAAAATAAAACTAATTTTAAGTCAAAACAAACAATTATTAATCTAAATCCAGCCTTTACTTTTTAATACACCTTCTATATGCGCGTAATGATGATTACTATGCCAAGCATAATTACCTAAATTTTTATCTAAAGCTATCATTTGATTGTTTTCCGGATGAATAAAGGTACGTTGCAATTGTTCTGCTGTTAAGCCTTTTAAATAATACACCAATTTAGCATGTACTACTTTAATATGTAATAGAGATAGCGCTATTGGCTGATTATAATCATGCTGAGAAGCCCAAGTGTTTTCATCATAGGCTTTTATTACTGGGTTATCTTCTGTCATTGCCCATTTAAATCTTATATAACTATGATGGTGACTGTCTGCAATATGGTGTATTACTTGTCTAATAGTCCAGCCTCCTAACCTATAAGGTGTATCTAATTGCTTGTCTGACAAGTTAATCACCAACTGCTCCAACCTATTTGGAAAATGTTTTAGTATAGATAACCAAGCATCAATAGTCGCTTCCGTTATTGTTGATGGACATTCAAATTTTCCGATAGGATATTTTAACCTTTCTAATTTTTGATCTAACATTGGATTAATTTAATTAAAAAACCTCAAAAGATATTACTCTTTTGAGGTTTTAAATATTTATAATTTTTGTTTTAGAATATCTAAATAGAACAATAAATAAATAATTAATTATTATTTAACGTCTACAAGTTCTACATCAAATACAAGTACAGCATCTGGTGGAATTGCTCCTCCTGCACCTCTTGATCCATAACCTAAATCTGAAGGTATAACAAAACGGGCTTTATCACCAACTTGTAATAATTGAATCCCTTCATCCCATCCAGAAATAACTTGACCAACTCCTACTTGAAAATCTAAAGGTTGATTACGCTTGTAAGAACTATCAAAAACAGTTCCATCTGCTAATTGTCCTTTATAGTGTACAGAAACTTGATTACCTTTTTCAGCTTTTTTACCACTACCTTTTTGGATAATTTGGTAACGTAAACCGCTTTTAGTTTCTTCAAAACCTGCAGCTAATTTATCTAATTCTGCACGTTTAGCTTCACGTTCTGCAGCTACACGTTTTTCTCTTGCACCTTCAAATGTTCTAAAGGCTTCAATTGCATTAAAGTTTTCTGCATCAGCACCAACTCTAACAATTTCTAAAGTTTCAATCTTATCTCCTTGTGCAATAGCATCAACAATGTCTTGTCCCTTTACTACGTTTCCAAAAACAGTATGGTTACCATCTAACCAATCTGTAGCAACATGAGTAATAAAAAACTGACTTCCGTTAGTACCAGGTCCAGCATTTGCCATACTTAATATTCCAGGTCCACTATGCTTTAAATCTGGGTGAAACTCGTCATCAAACTTATATCCTGGATTACCTGATCCGCTACCTTGTGGACAACCTCCTTGGATCATAAAATTATCAATTACTCTATGAAACTTTAATCCATCGTAATAAGGTGTCCCTTGTGGTTTAACATCGTTTTCCATGTTACCTTCAGCTAAAGCAACAAAGTTACCAACTGTTCCAGGAGTTTTCTCAAATTCTAAAGCGACTAAAATTTCGCCTTTATTCGTATTAAATTTTGCGTATAAACCGTCTTGCATTACATTGTTTTTTAATGAACTGCAAAGATATAAAGAAGTTAAAAGTAATAAGTAATGACAGATGATTTTTTTTATCCAATCCTGTTTTACTAAATTTTGTTAGATTTGAAAAATAAAAAATTATTATGGGTGTATTTAATAAGCTATTTGGAGGTAATGATAAAAAATCAAAAAGCAACCAATTAGCTGATTCCAATTATATTGAGGCTATTTTAAAGCATAGTGAAGACCAACCTGTAGCTATTGCAGATCAAAATGTGATTTATGCAGGTTATGCAGAGCTTGGTGGTTATTATTTTTTACAAACTTTTATTGTTGGAAAACTAAATATTAAAGCAAAAAAAGGCGCTAGACTTTTAATGGTTAACAACAATCACACTTTAGATTTAAAATCAGACATGGATGAGTTTGAGTCTGAAAACATGGGTGTTTTTGATGGTTATGTTACTAGAATAGATTTTGAAATTGAAAAAGAAGCTGCCGAAAATATTAAACGATCTGAAATCAAAAATATAACACTACAAGTAAAAAAACACTCCATTACTTTTATACCGCTTGCGATAGAAGGGTTAGATGAATTACAAATAGCAGAAGAAAACAAAAAAGACCTAACAAATTAACTTGTTAGGTCTTTAATACAGTGTTTATTGGTATTATAATTAGTTTGCGACTTCACTTATAAATTTAATACGATATAATCGTAACTCTTCATCATCATAATCTCCATCAAACTCGTCTATTGCAACGTCAATCTTATCTGTTTGTGACTCCATAAAATAATCATGGATTTCTTCTTGTTGGTCTTCATCTAAAATATCATTAATCCAGTAATCAATATTTAGTTTTGTTCCTGAAAAGACAATAGCTTCCATTTCTTTAATAAATGCAGACATTTCCATTCCTTTAGCAGATGCAATATCTGTTAATGGTAATTTTCTGTCCACATTTTGTATGATATATAATTTAAGTGCAGAGTTGCTACCTGTAGATTTAACCACTAAATCATCTGGTCTTACAACGTCGTTATCTTCTACATATCTTGCAATAAGCGCGACAAAATCTTTACCATACTTTTTAGCTTTCCCTTCTCCAACACCATGAACGTTAGATAGCTCTTCCACAGATACTGGATATTTTAAAGCCATATCCTCTAAGGATGGATCTTGAAATATAACAAAAGGAGGTACACCTAATTTTTTAGCATTAGTTTTTCTTAAGTCTTTAAGCATTTTCATTAATGCCTCATCCACTACTGCTCCACCACCACTTTCTGCAGTGATTATAGTATTGTCTGACTCGTCACCAAACTCATGATCTTTAGTCATCATGAATGATTCAGGATTTTTTATAAACTCTTTTCCTTTAGCTGTAAGCTTAATGACACCATAGGTTTCAATATCCTTTTTTAAAGATCCTGATACTAATATTTGTCGTGTTAAAGCCATCCAATAGGATTTATCTTTATCTTTTCCTTTACCAAAAAAGGGTTGATCGTCGGTTTTATGAGAGCTAATTAACGCGTTAGATTTACCTACAATAACGTTTACTAACTCTTTAGCCTTATATTTTTCATTGGTAGCATCGACAATTTCTAGGACAAGTTTTACATCATCTTTAGCTTCTTGTTTTTCCTTTGGATGACGCATATTATCATCCATATCTCCACCTTCACCTGTTTTGTTATCAAATGACTCACCAAAATAATGCAATATGAATTTACGTCTTGATATTGAAGTTTCCGCGAAAGCGACTACCTCTTGCAATAGTGCTTGACCAATTTCTTGCTCTGCTACAGGTTTACCTGACATAAACTTCTCTAACTTTTCTATATCCTTATAGGCATAATAAGCTAAACAATGACCTTCTCCTCCATCTCGTCCTGCACGACCAGTTTCTTGGTAATAGCTTTCTATACTTTTAGGAATATCGTGATGAATTACAAATCTTACATCTGGTTTGTCTATTCCCATACCAAAAGCTATGGTTGCAACTACCACGTCAATATCTTCCATTAAAAACATATCTTGGTGATTGGATCTTTTTTTAGCATCCAAACCTGCGTGATATGGTACCGCTTTAATCCCATTAACTTGTAACACTTGAGACAACTCCTCTACACGTTTACGACTTAAACAATATATGATTCCGGATTTACCTTCGTTTTGCTTTACAAAGCGAATAATATCAGCATCTACATTTTTAGTTTTTGGACGTATCTCGTAATATAAATTAGGTCTATTAAATGAGGCTTTAAAAGTGTTAGCGTCATTCATCCCTAAGTTTTTCAGGATATCTTCTTGTACCTTAGGTGTTGCAGTAGCTGTTAGACCAATTATGGGAATATTATCTCCTATACGTCTAATTATAGATCTTAAATTACGGTATTCTGGTCTAAAATCGTGACCCCATTCACTAATACAATGAGCTTCATCCACTGCCATGAAAGAAATTTTTACCGTACGCAAAAACTCTACATTTTCTTCTTTAGTTAAGGATTCTGGTGCTACATATAATAATTTTGTAATACCATTTGTAATGTCTTCTTTGACTTGTTTAATTTCAGTCTTATTTAAAGATGAATTTAAAACATGAGCCACACCATTTTCATTGGAGACACCTCTGATTGCATCAACCTGATTTTTCATTAATGCTATTAAAGGAGACACAACTATAGCTGTACCTTCTTGCATTAATGCAGGTAATTGGTAGCATAAACTTTTACCACCACCTGTAGGCATTATTACAAATGTATTTTTTTGTTCTAGGATACTTTTAATGACTTGTTCTTGAAGTCCTTTAAACTCGCCAAAGCCAAAGTATTTTTTTAGTGCTGAATGCAAATCGCTTTTCACTATGTATAACTTTCGTATTTAATTAATTATTTACACTTACATACTTTTGACAAACTATAAATAGTTGCTAAGAATTGAATTCCCCTCTCAATTTTTTCGCTAAATTTGTCGAAATTATTAATCTAATAATCTTAAGGTGATTTAGATTAAGACTAAAGATAGTAAAATCTTTATAAACCAAAAAAAATAAACACATTGAAAACAAAAGCTTCCATTATTAGTAGTGCCAAAGAAACTATTAAACTTGAAGGACAGTCCATATTAAATTTATCAAATTTAATTGATAACGACTTTGCTGAAGCTGTGGAATTGATTTATAATTCTAAGGGTAGAGTCATAATTACTGGTATAGGAAAAAGTGCTATTATAGCAACAAAAATAGTGGCTACGCTAAACTCGACTGGTACTCCTGCTGTATTTATGCATGCTGCAGATGCTATCCATGGTGACTTAGGATTAATACTTCAGGATGATGTGGTGATTTGCATTTCTAAAAGTGGAAACACACCAGAAATTAAAGTTTTGGTACCATTAATTAAAAATGCAAAAAATAAAATGATTGCTATAACTGGTAATAAAGATTCATTTTTAGGCCAGCAAGCGGATTTTGTTTTAAATGCATTTGTAGAGAAAGAAGCTTGCCCAAACAATTTAGCACCAACAACCAGTACTACTGCACAACTAGTATTGGGTGACGCATTAGCAGTTAGCCTTTTAGAATTAAGAGGGTTTTCTAGCAAAGATTTTGCTAAATATCATCCAGGTGGTGCATTGGGTAAAAAATTATATTTAAGAGTTCAGGATATTTCTTCTGTTAATCAAAAACCAGAAGTAACTTTAGACACTAACATTAAACAGGTAATTGTTGAAATTTCTGAAAAAATGCTAGGTGTTACAGCTGTCACTGAAAACAAAAAAATTGTCGGAATAATTACTGATGGTGATTTAAGACGAATGCTAAGCAAAGTGGATAACTTTAGCGACTTAACTGCTAAAGATATTATGAGTGCCAATCCTAAACGTATCGAAGAAGACGCTATGGCTATTGATGCTATGGAGGTTTTAGAGACCTATGGTATTTCTCAATTACTTGTGCAAAAAGATGGCAAGTACGCTGGTGTTGTGCATATCCACGATTTAATAAGAGAAGGAATTTTATAATGGCAAAAAAAAATGTAAACGAGATGTCTTTTTTAGATCATCTTGAAGATTTAAGATGGCATTTAATTAGGATTGTATCTGCTGTAGTTATTTGTGGTACAATCGCTTTTTGTTTTCCAAGTATACTATTTGATAGCATCCTATTTGCACCTCAAAAAATGACGTTTCCCACTTACCAATGGTTATGTGAAATGTCTAAATTTTTTGGATTGGATGACATGAGTTTTTGTGCAGATTCGTTTCCGTTTATAATACAAAACCGTGAAATGGCTGGACAGTTTTCTATTCATATATGGACGTCCATTTATGCTGGATTTATTGTAGCATTCCCTTATGTAATTTACCAATTATGGCGATTTATTAGTCCTGGTTTAACCTCTAAAGAACGTCGTACATCTACAGGTTTTATTATAATATCTTCTTTACTGTTTTTTATGGGTGTGTTATTTGGATACTACATTATAACACCTTTATCCATAAACTTTTTAGGAACCTACTCCGTAAGTACAGAAGTATCCAACGAGATTGATATTTCATCATACGTTGGGTTAATCAGAGCGTCTGTTTTAGCGTCTGGAATAATATTTGAGCTACCAATATTAATCTACTTTTTAACTAAAGTTGGTTTGGTAACGCCTCAGTTTTTAAAAAAATATAGAAAATTTGCTTTAGTTATAGTTCTAATTTTATCTGCAGTCATAACACCTCCAGATGTAGCAAGTCAAATAATTGTAGCGATACCTGTACTAATTTTGTATGAAGTCAGTATTCATATCTCTCGAATTGTAGTGAAAAACGAAAATAAAAAACAAAAAAAAGATGTCAGAACTAGTTAAAGAATTTAACGACTATCGCGAAAAAATGAATGATAAAATTCTAGGCGATAACAATAAAATAATCAAACGTATTTTTAATTTAGACACTAATGCTTTTACTGAAGGTGCATTGGACGTAAAAACTAAAGAGCTATTAGGTTTAGTAGCCTCTACCGTTTTACGTTGTGATGATTGTATTAAATACCATTTAGAGTCAAGTTATAAAGAAGGTTTGTCTAAAGAGCAAGTAATGGAAACCTTAAGTATTGCTACATTAATTGGTGGTACTATAGTGATCCCACATTTAAGACGTGCGTATGAGTTTTGGGAAGCTTTAGAAGCACAGGATCAAGACCAACAAGGTTAAACTTTATATAAATTAAAGCGCCTTTTTAATAAGTTATATTGAAATGCTTATTTTTAGGACAATTAAACACACCAAATGAAGCTAAGAGCCGAACATTTAATGAAGTCCTACAGTGGACGTAAAGTTGTAAAAGACGTATCTCTTGAAGTTAGTCAAGGTGAAATTGTTGGGCTTTTAGGTCCTAATGGTGCAGGAAAAACAACATCATTTTATATGACTGTTGGTTTAGTAAAACCAAATGCTGGAAACATCTATTTGGATGACACTAACATTACCAATTACCCTATGTATAAACGTGCACAAAATGGTATTGGTTATCTAGCACAAGAAGCATCTGTATTTAGAAAACTAAGTATTGAAGACAATATTTTAAGTGTTTTACAAATGACCAAACTGAGCAAAAAAGAACAATTGCACAGGATGGAAGCATTAATTGAAGAGTTTAGTTTAGGTCATATTAGAAAAAGTAGAGGTGATTTATTATCTGGAGGAGAACGTCGTCGTACCGAAATTGCACGTGCCTTAGCAACTAATCCAAGCTTTATTTTATTAGACGAACCATTTGCTGGAGTAGATCCAGTTGCAGTGGAAGATATACAACGTATTGTAGCGCAATTAACCAAAAAGAACATTGGTATATTAATTACTGACCACAACGTACAAGAAACGTTAGCTATTACAGATAGAACTTATTTAATGTTTGAAGGAAGTATTTTAAAAGCAGGAGAACCTGAAGAATTAGCTAATGACGAAATGGTACGAAAAGTATACTTAGGTCAGAATTTTGAATTACGTAAAAAGAAGATTAGAGATTAATCTGAATATTGTAAATAAATAATTTATAAATAAAAGCCCAATTGAAAATTCAATTGGGCTTTTAGTATTTAATGACCATTTATGTCACTATATTTTTTCTTCAGACTTAGCTTTAATCTTGGCATTCTCTGCCAATATCTTCTTTTGATAACGACCTTGCACAACATCTACAATAATTAAAATAAATAACACAAAATAGAAGGTTGTTTTACTCATAGACTCAATTGGGTTTCCAAATAGCTTTAAGTGTGCTAAATGTCCACCTTCGGTAACTAACATTATACCTACAATAAATAGGATAAACAACCCAAGCACTTCATACATTCGGTTTTTTGCTAAAAACACTGAGATTCGATCTGCCAAAAACAACATTAATAATCCGCTAATTACAATAGCAATAGCCATTACAATAAAAGCTGTTGTAGCGTTTTCAATATCACTTGTTAACCCTATGGCTGCTAAAATAGAATCAAAAGAGAATACTAAATTCATTATTACAATACTGGTTATAACAGCACTTGCAGACTTACCTCTAGTGCCATCACCTTCAATATCATGATCTAAATCATGAGCGCCAATCATGTGCCAAATTTCTTTTATAGCTGTATAAATAATAAAACCTCCTCCAGCTAATACAATTAAACTGTGTCCATTAAAAGCAAAGCTAGCGACATTACCTAATTCACCTGTCATAAACGAAAAAGGCTCTTTAAAAAAATCAATTATCGATACTAATACAAACAATAATATGATACGTAAAACAATCGCAATTAAAATACCAACTTTTCTAACACGCTTTTGTTCAGATTCTGGTGCTTTTTTTGACTCTAAAGAGATATATAATAAGTTATCAAATCCTAAAACAGCCTGCAACAAAACAAGCATTAAAAGCGTAAAAATAATTTCTAGCATAGTGGGTATTAATTGATGTTATTAAATAAGGATAGTAATATGTATAGTATTATTATTAAAGGGATAGCTGCAAAATGCAACACCACTAAAAGCACAATACTTAAGATTATAAAAATGTAACGTACTGCATTTGACTTAAAACTCCAGTTTTTAAATTTTAAAGCAAATAGTTTTACAGATGAATTTAATATGTAACAACTTAAAATAGTTAATACAATTAAAAACCATTTATTAAGTATAATACTATTTATTAAATCATTATTCTGAAATTCTAAAATTAACGGTAATGATAAAATTAGTAAGGCATTAGCAGGAGTTGGAAGTCCTTTAAAATAGCTTTGTTGTTCTTCGTCAAGATTAAAACGAGCCAATCTATAAGCAGATGCTAATGTTATAAACAGCCCAATAAATGGTAATAAGTTAAAGGTATAGCCTGTCCATTGCATAGTTTCTGACCACTCATCAATGGATGTTACTGCTTTACTATTACTAGCTA
Source organism: Olleya sp. AS48 (assembly GCF_038900355.1). NCBI lineage: Bacteria > Pseudomonadati > Bacteroidota > Flavobacteriia > Flavobacteriales > Flavobacteriaceae > Olleya > Olleya sp. AS48. The sequence goes on from NZ_JBBMRD010000006.1 coordinate 82,543, forward strand.
ATTCTAACAGTTTAAAAACTACTATTCCTGGTACTAATCCACTAGTTACCATATCTGCCAAACTATCTAATTGCAAACCTAAATCGCTTTGCACATTTAACTTTCTTGCTAACAAACCATCAAAAAAATCAAAAAAGATGCCTAAAAACACAAAAAAGGCAGCAAAAATAAAGTGGTTATTAACAGCAAATATGACTGCCACACTTCCGCTAAATAAATTTAGAAGTGTGATAAAATTTGGTATAAAAGCTTTGATGTTCATCAGTTAGTTTTTTGTAAAAATAACAAAGTATTTGTGTCTATTCCAAACACTATGCAATATAGTATTAAAATTGAAGTTTAATATATAGAAAAATTATAGCATCTTTGTAAAAAAAATTGAAATTGAAAGTAAGTTTACTAGCCTTTTTATTACTGAGTGTCTCATTCTCTTTTGCTCAAACCCGAAAATATTCAAACGAATTTATGAATATTGGTGTGGATGCAGCTGCTTTAGGGATGAGCAATGCTACCGTTGCTAGAACCAACGATGTAAATTCTGGCTATTGGAATCCTGCTGGATTAATTAAACTAGAAGACAATCAATTAGCCTTAATGCACTCTAGTTACTTTGCTAATATTGCAAATTATGACTATGCAGCTTTTGCAATGCCTTTAGATGATAATAGTGCTTTCGGAATCTCTTTAATACGTTTTGCTGTGGATGATATCCTAGATACTACACAGCTTATAGATGAACAAGGTAATGTTAACTATGACCGAATCAGCTTATTTTCTACAGCAGATTATGGTTTAACTTTATCTTACGCTAGAGACTTACCGCTAGAAGGATTAAGTTATGGTGTTAATGCTAAAATTGTTAGACGTATAATAGGAGACTTTGCTTCAAGTTGGGGTTTTGGTTTGGATGCTGCTATTCAATTTGAAAGTGACAATAATTGGAAGTTTGGTATCATGGCACGTGACATTACCACAACTTTTAATGCTTGGACAATTAATGAAGATGAATTTGCTAAAGTCCAAAATGCAGTAGAAGGTCAAAATCAAGAACTACCAGAAACTACAGAGATTACAATACCAAAATTACAATTAGGTGTAGCTAAATTATATCGTTTTCATTATGATTATACGCTGGAAGCAGAGCTAGACTTAAACGTAAGATTTGAGCAAAATAATGATGTTATATCAACCTCTTTTGCGAGTATAAATCCTGCTTTAGGCTTAGAGTTTGGCTATATTGATATGATTTATCTTAGAACAGGTGTTGGTAATTTTCAAAATGAATTACAGATAGACAACTCTGAAGATTTAACGTTTCAACCAAGTTTTGGTGTCGGTTTTAAATATAAAGGCATCCAAGTAGATTACGCGTTTACAGATATTGGTGATCAAAGCGTTGCTTTGTATTCTAATGTATTTTCGTTAAAACTAGATTTTAGCGTTTTTAGATAAGTTATCTTTGTAGCATGAGACTATTATTATACATTGTTTTTGTACTTAGTACAACTACAGGATTTACACAAGCAATACCTTTATCCCAGGACACCACAGTAAGTGTTATCACATTTGGACCAGGTAGTAACTTAAACGATGCTTTTGGGCATAATGCCATCCGTATTAAATCCCGATTTGCTGATATTGCATATGACTTTGGCAGGTATAATTTTGACGATCCAAATTTTTATTTAGATTTTGCTAGAGGAAAACTTAACTATCTACAAGGTAAATCCAATTATAAAAACTTTATAGCGTTTTATATTAGTGAAAATCGCACAATAAAAGAGCAACAACTGCGCTTAACTCAAGCTGAAACCAAGCAATTATATGATTATTTAGAGGCTAATTATAAGAAAGATCAAGGAGCTTACCTGTATGATTTTTTTTATGATAATTGCGCCACTAAAATAAGAGATGTCATTGAAACTACTTTAGATGGAAATCTAGAGTATAACCTACCAGAAGACTATAAACAGCAAACTTTTAGACAATTAATTGACCATAATTTATATTGGAATACTTGGGGAAGCTTTGGGATAGATATTGCATTAGGGTCTATAATTGATAGACAAGCAACGCCAAGAGAACAGCTTTTTTTACCTGAAAAAGTTAATCAGTTTTTTGAGCTTGCTACTTTAAAGGATTCGAAAGAAAAATTGGTTACTGCATCTAAAACAATCTTTACTAAAAAAGGAGAAAACGAAAATAAAAACAGCTTTTTTCTAACTAGTCCATTACTGTTAACATTGGTTTTAGCATTGGTTATTCTTTATATAACCTATAGCGATAATAAAAATTACGCTAGAAACAAAGGGTTAGATTTAGCCCTATTTACAGTCACAGGACTAATAGGTATTTTACTATTTTTATTATGGTTTGCAACAGATCATACAGGTACTACTTACAACTACAATTTATTGTGGGCTTTTCCTTTAAGTCTGTTTTCTATCCTACAAATTTTAAAGACTAGTCCTAAAAAATGGTTTATAGCTTATATTAAATTTTCAATTTTAATGTTATGCTTGATTGTGATGCATTGGACTATAGGTGTGCAACGCTTTGCTCCTGCTTTAGCACCTTTATTACTAGCGTTAGCAGTTAGGTATATATACCTTTTAAGGTTTTATAAATTATCCAAAAATAAAGCCTAATTATTGTCCTCTAAAAAAGATGACAGTACTTAACGTTTTAACTATAATATTGATGTCTAATAAAAAGCCTCTATGCTTAATATAGTACAAATCATATTGTAATTTTAATAAACTATCATCAACGCTTGAACCATAGCGTGCTTTAACCTGAGCCCAACCTGTTAGTCCTGGTTTAACGATATGTCTGGTTTCGTAAAAAGGAATGACTTGGGACAATTCGTCTACAAAATAAGGACGCTCTGGTCTAGGACCAATCAAACTCATATCACCTTTTAAAATATTTAAAAATTGTGGTATTTCGTCCAATCTAGTAACTCTTAAAAACTTACCAAAAGCTGTAATTCTAGTATCATTTTTTGTTGCCCAAACAGCTCCTGCTGCTTCTGCATTTTTAACCATAGTCCTATACTTAAAAATCTTGAAAGGGATTCCGTTTTTTCCAACACGTTCTTGAGTGTAAAATAACGCACCTCTATTACCCAAAGCATTACCAATTAAAATAAAAGGCAAAATTAGTAATCCTAAAAACAAACCAACTAGTGATAACAAAATATCAAAAAGACGTCTGTAGGCTAAATATAATTTATTTTTATTGTTTCGGCTAAATGGAAAATATTTATAAAAATCCTTCCCAACGAACTGTACAGGAACACGATAGGTTATATCTTCATAAACCTGAGTATACTCTTTTATTGGAAACCCTTTTTCTAATAAAGTAATTAAATCGGAATATATATTAGAAGTAATGTTTTCTGAATTATAGCTTGCAATTACGACTTCAGATATATTTTCATCTTTGATTATCTGATGCATTTTAGAAGGCTCGTATTCCTTTAACCCTTTATATTTTATAGTGTCTTTTTTACTTATTTCACAATTAATAAAACCAATAATCTTATAATTAGGATCAGCACTAGCAAAAGCGTCAACAATGGTTTTAATATTAGAAATTTCGCCAACTAAAAGCACCCTTTTAAAAAACCTAGGAGAAGAAATAAATGTTATGTAAGCCCATCTCCAAAAATATAAACCAAATAAAATAGCCAAATAAAAGTAAAGTATTTGTAATCTATTTTCGGGTAATGATGGTGTGTAAAACGGAGTTAAAAGATAAAATAAAACGGTCACAGAAGTGGTAAGTAAAACCGTACCTAAAACCGTGTCTAATCGACTTGATTTTTGCAAATCATACAGTTCCAAGACTGTTCCAAAAACGGTAATATAAATAGCAAGCACAATAAACCAGGTCCAATGTTGGTCATACACTTTAAAATAGTCAAAGTCAAAAAAAGTGCTTACTGTAAATAGTGATAAGCCTATAAAAAGTAAATCAAATAAACGCAATAGTATTTTACGTTCAGAAATTTCAAAGTGGATACCACTACTTGTATTCATTGTTACTGGTTGGTAGAATTATTTCAAAGATAACAAGTAAATGTTTTAAACCAAGTTTTTTACTTTAAAGTGCTAATCCATTTTTGTTTAACGGTATTCCAATCAAATTGTTCTGCTTTATTCCTTGCAGAAGTAACTACAGATTGTGTCCATTTTGGATTGTTCTTATAATATAATAAGGCTTTAGCAAATGCCTTGACATCATTTGGAGGCACTAATTGTCCATCAATAGTATTATCAATTAAAAAAGGTAAACCACCTACATGTGTTGACACTATAGGCAACCCTAAAGCCATAGCTTCGATAACGCTTACAGGTGTATTATCAAAATTAGTGGTATTAATAAATACATTGTAATTTTTAGATAAAGCAATCCATTCTTCTTTAGTCAATTTCCCTGTAAAGGATACCTCTAAACCTAGATTGTTGGCATATTTTTTAACTTCTTGTAAACTGCCATCATTGTCAGGACCAACCATGCACAACGAACAATTGTAACCTTTTTTCTTTAATTCAGAAAAGACATTGATTGCTAATTTTGGATTGTACAAGTTTGAAAAAGAGCGTACCCAAAGTAGATCTATGGTATCTATTTCTCTAACTAAAAAAGGATAATTTTTAATGTCAATACTATTTGGTATCACTTCTACATTTATATAACCTTTTTCATTAAAAGATGCTTTAATATAATTTGAAGGTGCAATATTAACATATGCATTTTTAAAGATAGTAGCACTTAATTTAGGATTTTTAGTAAGCCGAATAGGTAAATTCCCTCCGTGTAAAATAGGTATATATTTTAAATCTAAAATTTGACATAACTTACTTACAGCGTAGGCGTAATAAAAATTTAGCGTACTGTATGTATCGATTAATACATAGTCGGTGGATTGTCTGTGTTTAAAAACGGTCCATAGCATATGGATTAATCTCAAAAAGATATTTTTATAACTAGAGGCATAAGTTATTTTAAAACCAGATGCTTCAAGACTTGTACCTAAAGTATCAATGGTTGTAGCTGTTTTACCTGAACTAATTAATTTGTTGCCTATGTATACTAGGTTTGTCATTTATAATATGTAATAAACTTAATGCATAAATAAAGGCTGGTGCAGCAATTCGCATCGCAGAATGATTTATTGTAAGTAACCAAAACAAATAGAAAGAAAAAAATAAAACATTATTCCTATTTTTTAATCTATAAAACAAAGGCACTAACAATAGTATACTTAACGCTAAAACACCTAATAAGCCATGCTCTGAAATGATACGACTTATCTCATTATGTGACGCTGCATGTATACCTGTTCTCTGAAAACGCAAATCTTTTACTCGTCCAACGCCTACACCTAAAAAAGGATTAGCAATAAATTCTTCAAATTCAGCTAAAAATAAGTCACCTCGACCTGTTGTTACATCACTTTTTTCATGACCCATAGCATTTTGATTAGAATATCGTTTTTCAATCATGCCATTAGTTTGATCAGTCGAAATAATCCATGTCAAAACTGTAATACTTAAAAATAAAAAAATAGAAGTTATCATCCTTTTTTTATTTTTTTCATCCATGGATTTATATTGAAAAATAATAAAAAACAAAATCATCAATATGGCTGTATATACACCTCCTCTACTAAAAGTTACGATTGCCCTAAAAGCGAATATTAAGATTAAAAATAGGTCTAAATACTTTACGAATTTTGTTTTACTAAAATAAAAAAAACGAACTGTCATTAAAAAAAAACCTAACCCTAACACTGTAGACATTTGATTAGGACCAAAACCTCCTGAGGTATCAAAATTAGAGCCTGTTCCTGAAGATACTGCTGCGACATTTGGATTATACATAATAACAAAGACCAAAGTGCTTATTAATGGAAAAACAATAAAGTTAACTATAGACTCAAGTTGTTTTTTTGTAATGGACAAGTCATAACATAATAAAGCTGAAACACCTAAACAAACCGGACCACTTAAATTAAAAGCTATGGCTTTTCTCACATTACCACTAATATCTAACAAATATAACGACAGATAAATACTTGGAATTAATAATAATATATAAAGTAAGTACGGTGAAGCTTTTTTATTAAAGCCACTATAAAACAACCCTAAAATCGTGAATATTATAACAAGATATTTACTTGCCTCATAAAAAGGTCCGCTATTAGTCATACGAAGGATTACCTCTGCTCCAATAATATAAGCACAAGCCCTTACAACTTCAAAAGACTTTAAATATGGTTTTGCACTTATTATTCTATAAAAAAAATAGAAAACTATACTATAAAAATAAAGATTACCTAAGGTTCTTGAATAGAAGATTAAAACCCCTATTAATATATGTAAGCCTATTAATTTTATATAGTTATTTTGCATTTAAATTATAATCGTGAATACATCTTTAAAATTGAATCTAGCTGTGAACTTTCAGAAAAATTAGTTTTGACTAAATCTTTTATATTATTCGAACAAACATTCCTCAGCTGTAAGTCTTCAATATAAAATATTATAGCTTGACTTAAAGAGAAAAAATCTTCTGAAGTTACCAACAAACCTGTGATTTTATTACTAATCACCAAACTACAATCACCTACATTGGTACAAATTACAGGTAAACCAGCTAATCCATACTCTAACAATGCTAAAGGTAAGCCTTCAGATTTTGAAGACAAAACACCTATAGTACTTTGCTGTAAAATAGCAGAAGTATCTGCACAACTACCATAAATAAAGACAGACGTTTCTAATTTATTTAAATTAATAAAGTCAAAAATAGATTTAGAATATGCATCTTTAAAATCCTGACCTACTAAATGCAAAGTCCACATTGGTTCAGTTATTAAAACCGCTTTAAAAGCTCTCAATAAATTTAAATGATCTTTTTGTGGTCTTAAATTTGCTAAGCAAACAATACGCTTACCTTCTACTCCTTTTAATTTTGTAGTTAGCGGATTATTATTTTTTACTGCATAATTAGGTAAATAACTAACCGATTTCACTTTAAGTGTCGTTTTTGCCCAGGCTTCTAATTTAGAATTTACACTAAATATGTGGTTAAAAAAACGCGAACAAAATTTTAAAACCTGCTTTGGTCGTTGCTTTAAAAATTCGCTTTTACCATAATGATCATGCCAAACCAATTTTAATTTGGGCTGTAACAACTTAATTATAGTTGCTAAAAAAAAAGACGAACCATGTGCATGAACAATCTGTATTTTTTCGTCCTCAATAAATTGGTATAACAGCTTAATAGCTTTACTATCTAAGGTTGTTTTTTTATTTAAAAATAAATAGCCAACGTCTTTATTTAATTCGCCTTTCAAAAGTCCCTCTGCTCTGGTAGTACACAAATAACTTGCTTCAACAAAATGCAACAAACCATTGGCGTAGTTTACTGCAACACGCTCTGCACCTCCTGCTTCCAAGCTATCAATTAATTGTAATACTTTCATTATTTGGTAGTTATTAAACGTTTTATTTCTGCCTCAAACACATCTAAAGTAAACAGTTGTGACCAGTCTGAAGCTTTAATAGATTGTTCTCGCAAATGCGACTTATCTAACAAACAACTTTCAATTTTGTTAACTGCAGACGCTAAATCAGGTGCTATTAAGAGTCCTCTTTTTCCATTATCTAACATATTTGGCACACAAGATATTGACGTGGCAATAGGTATGACGCCATAAAACATAGCTTCAGCTAAGGCTTTTGGCCAACCTTCGGACTTTGATGCTAATATTGAAAAATGTGATTGTTTTAAAGCTGCTTTTATGGTGTCACTGGTTTGATTTCCGTGTAAAACGATATACTTTCCTAAGTTATTTTGATCTATGTATTGCTGTAATTGTTTTTTTAAAACGCCTTCTCCATATAATGCTAAGTAACTTGGCATACCTCTGTTAATTAAAGCTTCAACAATTTGTATGGCCAACAATGGGCGTTTCCCTTCAACCAAACTGCCTACAAAAATAAAATGTAAGTCAGCAGAATAATCTCTTAAAGGAATCGCTTCTCGGTCTTCATTTTTAAAGGATGCTGTAAAGAACGACTTAATATTTTTAGTTTGATTTTTCCATTCTCCATAAACTAAAGCAGTCATGTTTTTAGTCAAAGTGGTATTTGAAAGTATTTTTTTTTGAAGGGTATAACTTAAGGGTTGTTGTGCGTTTGGATCCCAATTACCTGCATATTTTGCGGTTTTTATTTTCTTCGGAAAAAATAACTGAATAAAACATCCTAGTAAACCTATGTTTCCTGGACACCTTAAATGAATATGGTCTGCACGTTTACAAGCCTGAAATAACCTATAAAAAATAAATGGTATCGCTAATAATGATTTTACACCACGACTAAAATTAATAAATGCTAGGGATGGTATTGGTGTGAATTTAATTTTGTTATACTGATAAGCTATATCAATTTCAGAAATTGGTGTATCGGTTGTTGGTGCAACAATCTCTACCTCATCCACATAGTTTAACCACAAATTCATCTCACGCACATAAGGTGCATAGGCAAACCATTGCTGTGCTTTTGGTTTATGAAAAACATGTGTGATAATTAAAAATCGCATTATTTAATTTTAGGTTTGTTAAATATAAGCGAAATCAATCCAACCATTCGACCTAAAGTTTCGGTTAATGCTTTTTTATGTTCTGACGTTGTAATAACATTTGTCGCTCTAATTAATGTTAGCAGCACAATCGTAGCATAAAATTTAAATCTAGCAACAAATGTAGGCTTAGGATATTTGATACGCCAAACATACCATCCATTTCTGACGACCATCATACCATAATTAAATTGATTAGGCCTACCAGATTTGTCATGATAATGATAAATTTTAGCTTTAGTAGATATTATATTTTTACCATATTTCAAAGCTCGTAAGCTATAGTCTGCATCTTCATATAAACCATAACCTTCAAAATAAGTAGAAAATTTTATGTTGTCAAACACAATTCTCTTAAAACTAAAAGACATTCCTACCAATAAATCTACTTGATATAATTTATCATTAAGTGGATAACTATAAGTCCTTCCATGTGAAAATGTTGGCATTATACCTGGTAAGTTTGGTGATTGTAATCCAAAATAATTACGAACAACATTTCTAGTACTCTCTTTTATTATATAATCCTCTAATGAATAATACAATTTTTTATTGTAAACATGGTTAGGGCTTTGAAGTTTCCATCTATTTTCGTTTACTGCTACACCTCCAACTCCAGTTATCTCAGAATCATCATTAAAAGCCTCTATAACTGCTTTAAAATAATCACGATCTAACACAGTATCATCATCCAAAAAACAGACAATATCAATCGATTTACCAACTTTGCTAATACCAAAATTACGTTGCTTAGTTAAACCTCTATTAGCTTCATCAACTTTAAAATAACTAAGACTATGGAATGTGTTTTCACTTAAAACTAATTCAGTTTCAGAATTGGTAGAGCCATCTATTACAAGAATTTCATTAGGATACAATGTCTGCAAGGCAACGGACTTTAAAAGCGTAAGGATAGCTTTTGGTCGCATATATGTGCAAATGACTAATGAAAAAGACAAATTCATAAACTACTATTAAGTTTTAAACTGATTATAAATCTCTAAAAAATAAGCGTCGCGTTGCAACGTATTAAGCCATAAGTTACGATTAGAATGTTGGATATTCTCAAATTCAGATGCTGATAACCATTTATGAAATTCTAAAATTTGATCTGCTATTTTAATGTGACTTGATGCATCCAAAATTAAACAATGTTTAGTCCAATCTATGCGATTACTCAATGGTAACCTACAATCTGTGTTTAGCAAAATAGGAATACGACCTACTGCTAAGGTTTCATAAAATCTAACCGAAAAATTACCAACACCTCTAATGCAAAATGTATAAGCATTGTTAAATAGATTATCATAAAATTGCTGAGTAGTCTCTTGTTGTGTTTCCGGAGAATGCGAGCCTGCTCTATATTTAGTTCTAAGTATAAAATTGGTTTCTAAACCTTCATTTATAGCTAATGTTTGTAAATAGTTGGCACGCTTAACACTGGATGGATAAAACCTCTGTTTATCTGCTAGTATTTTGTTACACTTTCGTTTGACTTGATATTTTAAGTGGTTGGTATAGTCTTTTAAATATTTTAAAACGCCAGATTGCGCATGACCAACAAATCCAATATTTGGTTTATTTGTTTTTTTTAAAACATTAAAACCTTGCGTCAACACGGAAGCATACGGATCGTTTATAAAAGACGGTAAAACATAAGTACTTTTATCCATTTTACTATCAAAACCACCTAACCTAAAGGTGTAACTATTAGGAATATAATTGGTAAACCCATAGTCTCCTGCAGTATAAATCCATATAGGAAGCTTTGCTGTTTTAGCAGCGTTTAAAAGCCCTAAAAAGGGTTCTCTTTGTTTTAAAAACACTGCATAATCAACTGGTAGAACGACAATATTTGCATCATTAACATTAGAAACGATACTATACTTTTCAAGTAGCTTTTGGTTTTGCTTAAATACCAAATCAAATAACAACGGAAAGACTTGACGTCGATACGCTTCGGTTAAAAAATTAGTATTTGTGTATAGTTTAAGCATTTGTTATTTACGCAAGTTTTTATAGGTTAATAACCCTCTTTTTTTATTGTTGTAAAAAAAACATTCTAAATGTAATCTACAAGACCTTAAAAATTTTATATTTTTTTTACTTAAAACTATTCTGTTTTTTTTTAATGGACGATCAATTACAGATATACAATTTGAAGCGTAATTAACATATGATACGTTAGAAATTGCAATTTTTGCTTTAGATTTAAATATTCTTATGGCAAATTCAGTCTCTCCATAATCTCCTGATGTAGATTCAAGATAATAACCATAAGTATCATAAAATTTCTTTGTCGTTATAAAAGGGTTGTCACTATACTGATGACTTTGAAAAATAAAGTTTTTCCAAGAAAATTTGGGGATTAAATCAATGTTTTGGGTTATAGGAATAACGTGTTTGAAAGAATAACTAGAAATAAACCGAATCAAATCTGCTTGTTGATTTTTTAAAACAGAAAAACATTCATCAAGTATATTTACTAATTCTTTCTTAAGCAAAAAATCTTCTTGACAATAAATTATGTAATCTCCTTTGCAAGCTTTTATACCTTTATTTATATTCCCTGCTAACCCTAAATTTTTATTAGATGTTATTACCAGATTAACTGGATACTTCTTGATGATATCTAAATTAGTTTTATTACTAGAATCGTCACTTACGACAATTTCAAAATTTGGATAATCTAAAAATTTAATAGCTTCTATACATTCTAGTAATGCTTGAGGTCTATTATAATGAGTGATTAAAAAACTTAATTTAACTTTTTCATTCATCTGTTACATTTTTTTTGACCAAAAATCACTTTTAACCCACTGTTTATTAAATTTACTTATAAATGCAATAAAATTAATCACTTTTTCTTGTTTAAATCTTCTAATAAAATATAGCAACTTATAACCTTTAAGCTGTTTATGTGTATAATATTTTTTATGTAAATACATAATAGCCGGAGAAGGTAAAGGTTGAATACTTTCGGAATCCCATGGATGAATAAACTTAGTTCTAAAACCACCAAAAGGTGCTTTTAAATGGGTGATTATAACATCAGAAAAGTAAATAACATCTTCTCCAGTATGTCTAATCTGCATTCCAAAATCTGTATCCTCTCCATAGCTAAACTCAAATTTAGAGTTAAATTTAACTTTGTTAAGTAAATCGCTCTTTAAAATTGCGTTCCCACCTCCAAAAATAGGGGTTTGACCAGATTTTAAAAAATATTGCGTTTCACCTGGTTTTAAATAAACAGTTAAGCCACATTTGACACCATATTGTGTTACTTTTTCAAATAATTTTTCAATTAAATTAGGTTCAAAGCGATTATCATCATCTCCTAATAGTACCCATTCACTAGTAACCTCTTTAAGAGCTATATTTCTTGCATTTACAACACCTAATTGATGAATAAAATGATGTATTATTTTGAATGGCCAAATTTCGGTATTTATATAACTTAAGTCTGATTTAGAAGTTAATTTTGGGTTTTGTTCTACAATTATTACAGATTTTGGTAAAAAAGTTTGTTTACTTAAATCCTTAAGTACATTAAATAAATAGTCTTTTCTGCCAATAGTGGGAATAATAACATCAATTGACCCATTTTTAACAATTTTTTTTGTCGATTTAAGATCGTTATCAAAATTAAAATCAAGTGTTAACCTCTTTAGAAAAACAGTTTTTATAGCATCTAAAAAGGGGAATTTTTTTTCATATAAGAAATAACATAAACATAGATACCATACCCAAAACCATTTATAGTGTGTTTTTACGAATTTAAATAATGTAGTTTGGCAAAAAAACTGTTGAGCTTTCCATTTTGGATTATTAATTAGTAATTTAGGTTCAGAATAGCATAACAAACCTTCATTTTGTCCTAATTTTGCTATTGAAAGCAGGTTATAATTAAAACTATTAGTTGTTTCAATAATAGACGAAAATTTTATGAGAGTAGATGAAAGAATACCTCCAACCCACGCACTCATCAACCATGTGGGATATGTATTACTTGTATTTATTTTAATATAAAAAGACCGATCTATATACCCAATAGCATCATGTATTGGAATGTTACTAAAAGGATGGAATGTTGCTAAAATATAGTTATGATGAAAAATTTTAGTTAGTTGACTAATATTTAACAACTCTTTTAAGTCAATATGACACCAAATTAATAATTGATTGGAATTTGCTTTAGCTATATTTAAAAGCTCTTCTGTTAATGTGGTATTTGTCGAAAAAACAGGTAGAGTATTGTCATCATTTATTACAGAAACTACATGCTTTGAATTGTGGTAGACTATAATCATTATGTTATAATTTTATCATAATACTCAATATTTATATCTACGTTTAGCTCTATATTAAAAGACGTCTCTACCTTTTTTCTTGCTTCTCTACCTAATGCCAAACAAAGTGTTTCATCCTTTAATAAATTAAGAATTCTTTCTGCATAGATATCTATATCTGATGGATGTACTAAATACCCATTCACACCATCATCAATCAGCTCTTGTGCCCAACCAATGCTAGTATTTACTACCGATTTTTGTAAAGCCATACTCTCTATAGTAACCATACCTAACGTTTCAGCAAAACTTGGAAATGTACAAACATGGGCTTTTTTAATATGTGCTTTAACATCACTGTAAGGTATTTTACCTAAATACTCTACATTTTGTTTAGCTTGATCTGTAAATATAGACTGCATTAAGGCAAAAGTAGACTTGTGTCCTGTTTTTATGTCTGAAGCATCACCTCCTATTAATTTCAATTTAGCGTTAGGTTCTGTCTCTAAAATTGTATTAAATATTTGAGCTAGCTCCAAAACACCTTTTTTTCTGATAATTGTACCGATGTATAAAATGGTTTTTTCTTCGTAAACTTTTGGTGTTTGATTCTCAAAGTGAGCTAATTGTAAACCATAATGAATAGTTTTTATTTTTTTTCGGTTTAAACCAAAAATCTTAGCAGTCTCTTCTCCTGCAAATGTTGTTGGAGCAATATAAGCTGATGCTTTTAATAAACCCATTTTCTCAAAGACAAAATTTTTAAACTTTTGTTTGCGTTTATCTAATTTACAAAAGTAAGCATCACTTCCATGTAGTCTAATTACCAATGGAATATTAAATTTCATAAAAGCTGTAATACCAGTCCAATCTGGTGCTTCAATTAAATCTATAGCTTCAGACTTAACTACTATATTAATATAATACTGAAGCTGTTTTCTGTAAAAATACCAAGTAAAGACTTTGTACTTTTTTTTCTTAATTAAATGAATCGTAACACCTTGGTCATCTATAATAGTGTCTTCATTTTGATGATACACAAAAATAGTAACTTGCTCACCTTTATCAACTAAAGCAACTGCTAGATTTTTTATACTAGTGGCTATTCCCGCAGCGTGAGACACTTTAGGATGCGGATACTCTGATGTTAAAAAAGCGATGTGCATGATTTGATAATTGTAAATTTTGTTTAGACTGATCTCTCAAAGATTTGTAATTCCTATTTTTTTATGTATCAAACTTAATTAAGTATTGTATCTATTGCCTTCCAAATATTTTCTGAGGCTTTAGTGGGTGTGGTACCAACGATAATCTCGTACCATCTTTTACCTTCTGCTACATTTGATAATTGACCATCTAATATTTGTTTTACTAAATGGTCCAAGTCATTTTTATCGGTACAAAACACTGCTGCTTTATCGCTTGGCATACTTCTAAAATGAACGTAGTTATAGTTTTGACCTATATCTCTAATGCCTTTTTTAAGTTGCGGTTGCTCATAATTATAATAAATGCAAGCTTTATTATGCGCAACAAAATCAAAAACGGTTGATGAGCAAACATTGGTTACAAACTCTGAATGTTCGCAAACATTATACAACATTTTAAAATCTTCCTTTGCTGGCAAGACCTGGTTCCATTGGTCACCTATTGGCTTCCAAATGGGATCTAAAACTTCAATAATATCTTTATTTGCATGGATTACAGCGTCGTATCTGGATGTAAAATCCACGGGACACTTCCTGTAAATAATACCTAAATTTTCGCCTTTAGCATTTAAACGCCTTACCGTATTTGCTAAATCTTCTAAATAATATTGGTCTAAAGGTGACGTCGTTTCGTCATCACCAGAATAACAAATATATTTTTTATTTACGTCTAAATTGTATTGTTTAAAAAAGTCTGCTCGACTTTGTTTTAAGCTAGTATCATAATGTGGTTCAAACTGTGGTGTCCCTGTTACAAACACTTGTTCTGCTTTTACAAAAGGATAATATTGTAAGACTTCGCGCTTCATGTGGTCACTCCAAACGCTATAATAATCGGTTTCCACCACTTGCATCGCTTTGGGTACATTATCCCATGAGTAAACAAAAGCAACCGTAGGAATCCCTAAATCTTTAGCAGCCAATAACGCACTTATAGATTTTGTTGCACGTTGTGTTGTGCAAAATATTAAATCGGGTTTATGTTGTTGTAATTGCGCTTTACAGTAGGCATATTTAGGATTTTGACGCTCTAATGTATTTATTTTTTGTCTGATTTTTTCAATACCTTTTTCTGAAGAATATAGCCCTATGAGTAACTTGGTATATAAACTTTTAAGCGTGTTTTTTACACCTTTATAATTAAAAGGAAACTTATAAGTTGGATACACGTCATCATTAAATTTATCCTGAGACACATTCAATTCGGCTTGCTTTCTAGCACGAGAATAAATTGGTGTTAATGGATGGATTTGATGGTTATCTATCTTAACTTCATTAAAACCCAAATGGTCTTTTAACGAAAAAACAGTATTATTCCAATACGTGATATCAAAACCATGCTGTTCTCCAATAGATTTAAAATCTGTAAAGGCAAAGTTGCGTAAACCAACACCATCAGGAAAAAAGACAAATACTTTTTTTTTCATTATAATAAAATCAGATTATCCTTTTTGATTTTTTAATTTATCACGTTGCACTTGCTCTATAGGTAAAATGTCTTGGCTTTTAAAAGTTAATGCTTTATGCACTGCATTTAAATCTCTTGATAATTTACGTAATCCCATAGGCTCCAATGATGCAGCATGATCCGTTCCTTTCCAAGTACGATCTAAGGTATAATGACGCTCAATAATTGGTGCACCTAAGGTGTAAGCTGCAACATCTACTGCAATACCTAAATGGTGTCCAGAAAAACCAATATGTTTGACTTGATTACCGTATTTTTCTATCAATAAATTAATATCTAATAAACAAACATCTTCAAAGGGTACAGGATAGCCAGAGGTACAGTTGTATAATACTAAATCTTTGGCTCTATTGTGTTTAGTAAACAATTTTACTAAATCTTCAATTTCATCTTTAGTGGTCATTCCTGTAGAAATATGAAGTTCGCCTTTGTAATTTTCACATAACCATGCTAACATGATAACATTATTATTACAAGCCGAAGGTATTTTGATAAACTTTGGCTGTAATGAAGCAATCTCTTTTGCTGATGTTAAATCCCAAACAGAGGTTGAATAATCAATACCAATAGATTCGCAAAAATCTTTAAGTTCTTGATGTTGAGCTACATCAAACTCTAAATACTCTCTATGTGCACCATAAGTGTCACCATACGAGTTGGAAGGATTTGGGTGTGGACTATTATATTGTTCTTCCGTTAGCAGCTCAATATTATGACGCTTCTGAAACTTGACAGCATCTACATTACAAAATATTTTAGCCATTTGGATTAACTCTTTAGCAATTTGCATATCGCCTTTATGATTACATCCAATCTCTGCTATGATGTAAGGTTTTTTGTAGGTATTCATGTATTTACTTAATATCTTTTATTATAATTTTTAATAAACTGACAAGCTTCTCTGATGGCTCCTGCGCCAGATGGTTTTGATAATACAACGTCTGCTATGGTTTTAATTTCGGTCATGGCATTTTGTGGTGCTAATGACCAACCAACGCTACAAATATTAGACATATCGTTGACATCATCACCTACATAAGCCACATTATTTAACGAAAAGCCTTGTTGTCTTGATAAGGTTTGAAGTAACGTGTATTTATCTTTTACACCTAAAAACACTTGCTTAATTTGAAGCTTCTGCATGCGTTTTGCAACCAACTCGGATTGCTCACTTGTCATAATCATAACCTCAACGCCAAATTGTCTTAAAATCTCTAATCCCATGCCATCACGCATATCAAAGCTTTTGGTATGTTCGCCATCCTTGGTATAAGTTATGGTTCCGTCCGTAAAAACTCCATCAACATCTAAGACTAAATGTGTGATTTTATCAGCTTTTTTTAATTGTTGTTGACGTGCTATTAAAAGGTTTTCTACTGTAATCCAATCGGATTCCGTATCAATTTCGTGTAAACTATCTTCTGGCATTTTAACAATACCTATGTTATTTCCTAGTCTATTTTTATGATCTTGTAACACCTGTTTATTACAAGTATAAACTGCTCCATTCTCGATTAACAAGCCTTCAAAATCTTGACGTCTAGGACGCTTGCTAGGATTGTAGTTTATAGCTGTACCATCTGCATTCCATAAAAAACGATGGGTATTAACAACAGTTAATGCGGAATCTTTTCCGTTATCCAAAGCGGTCAAACAATTATTAATGTCTTGTGCTGTAGTAAAAGGTGACGTCGCTTGTAGTAAGCAAAATACATCAAAATCGTAGTGTATTGTTTCTGCAAATTCCAACATAGCACTTTCTGTGGAAGCAGTATCTGTTGCGCTACTGTCACTTCTTAAAAGCCCTTTGATTTTATCTGTATAATGGTATTCTTTTGTAATAAAATCTAATATGGATTGGTCGTCTGTATACACATAAACCGCATCTAAATTAGAGTGTAATGCTTCACCTAAAACCCAAGTGTACAATGGTCTTCCAACCATTTTACGTTTATTTTTACCAGGAATACCTTTTGACCCTTTACGTAAAGGAATAAAACCTATTGTTTTCATATATTGGGTGACTTTAAAACTTTTTAACAATCGCTAAAATACATAATTTAACAGCGAAAATCTTTCAAAACGTTAATAAAATAAAGCAATCTTATTATTTATTTGAGTTTATAAAATCACTAATTTCTGAGGTGAAAATTTTGGCGCCATCACGTATTAAATGAGATTCATCAAAATAAATAGACTCATTTTTATATATAGGATTTAAGGTGTCATAAATTATAACTGAATTTTCAGAGTTATTTAATTGAATAAAACGTTTCATAAACCCAAAATCAAATGCTTTATAATTTGGAGGAAAAACGGTTATTAGCTTAATGTTATTTGTTTGACATAACATTTGAATAGTTTTAAAAGCTTCTATTTTTTTAGGATTTTCATTGTTGACTTGATAAATCAGTTTTTCATCCTGATACTCCAATGTTATTGGTCTTTTTATTGGGTTTGGCATAGAGCCACAATCTGTTAAAACCTCATTAGGTAATACTTTTTTCTTTTTAGTTGAAAAATCTTTTCTATTAAGCCTTAATAAACCAAAAATTTTCGAACCATAATTACGCTTACCTCTAGCTATTAATTTATTGTTTATATAATTGTATTTTGAAAACGGAAACAATACGTCATCTCTAAAACGCAATGGATTACCCTTAGCAAAAGTATATTTATGGTCTAATAGAAGTAATACTTTTTTAGGTGGTGGGTTAAGTTTAAGATAGGTTTCCAGGATAAATAATTGAAAAATGATATCGACTCCTTTATAAGACAGATTATAGCTAGACAAACCTGTTTCGTTTTCTAACTGACAAGCTAAAATATTATTTGCGCCTCTAGAAGAGCCTATAATAATTAAATCTTTATTAAAACTTCCTGTAACTACTTTTTCTAAACGCCTATCATGTTCTTTTTCTGGAGCATTATTAATAAAGTACCAACTTGCTTTTTCCAATAAAAAGAAAACTATAAAAAACGATAACAACGTAAGTAAAAAACGTTTCATGCTTAAAATTGAAAATATATAAACTCTTGCTGAGTATCACTACTGAAAACAAAAATGATAGCGATTATAATCATATAAAAAGCCCATCTAATAACCCTAGATTGTTTAAGCAGCAAGACTTCTATTGCATAGTGTTGACGTCTTCCAATCCATTCTATTCCTATAAAAAATAGAATAAGCACTAGTAAATTAGTTGGTCTAATGGTTGGTACAGTTAATAAACTAGTATTAAATAGACCTTTTAAATACGTAAATGCATGTGTAACGCTTTCTGCCCTAAAAAAGACCCAAGCAATAACGGTTAGACCAAAAGTAAGTCCCATTTGCACCAGTTCTTTTATATTTGGTAATTTTGAATCTTGTGCTACAACATCTAAATTAGTTCTGTTACGTTTAGCCAATAGTAATGGTAAAAAATAAAGCGCATTTAAAAATCCCCAAATAATAAACGTCCAATTGGCACCATGCCAAAACCCACTGACTAAAAATATTATAAACGTGTTACGCACTTTCATCCAAGTGCCACCTTGACTTCCTCCTAATGGAATGTATAAATAATCCCGAAACCATGTGGATAAGGATATGTGCCAGCGTCGCCAAAATTCGGCTATATCTCTTGAAAAATATGGAAAGGCAAAGTTTTGCTTTAAGTTAAAACCAAATAATCTTGAGGTTCCGATTGCAATATCAGAATACCCAGAAAAATCACCATAAATCTGAAAAGTAAAAAATAATGCACCTATTAGCAAAGTACTACCAGTATGTTCCGATGAGTTATTAAAGATTTGATTGGCATACTCGGCACAATTGTCTGCAATAACTACTTTTTTAAAAAATCCCCAAAGTATTTGTCTACATCCATCCACAGCTTGACTATAATGAAATTGGCGTTTTTTATAAAACTGTGGCAGCAAATTGGTAGCTCGTTCTATTGGTCCTGCCACTAATTGTGGAAAAAAACTAACAAAGGCTAAAAATGATACAATATCTTGTGTTGGCTCAAGTTTTCGCTTATAAACATCTATGGTGTAACTTAAGGTTTGAAAGGTGTAAAAACTTATACCAACTGGTAAAATAATATCTAACGTATTAGGCTGAATTGAACTCCCGAAAAAAGAGAAAGCGTCAACAAAACTATCTATAAAGAAATTATAATATTTAAAAAAACCTAAAAACCCTAAGTTTACAAGGATACTGGACCACAGCAACAACTTTCTTTTAGAGGGTTGTGCTGTTTTTATTAATTGTAAACCAATGGTGTAATCTACAAGAGAACTAAAAACAATTAAAGATAAAAAACGCCAATCCCACCAACCATAAAACACATAACTAGCAACAACTAATAATGCATTTTGCAGTTTTAAATTTTTATTGGTTACAAACCAATACAGTATAAAAACTATTGGCAAAAACAGGGCGAAGTCTAGGGAGTTAAAATACATTTATCCTGATTTGTTTATAGTTTTATCTTATTTTTTATTTTTCTAATTATTCTAGTAACCTCAATACTTTTTGGATAATTATCAAAATAGTCATTCCCGCCTTTAATGGATATTATTTTTTTCTTTTCATTAGATTTAATACCTTCTCTAGATACAATTGCGTTAATTTGATTGCTAATAAAAGGAAAAATTTGATACTTATCTAACACTAAAGTTCTAGCAGCTTTAAGCGCTTCAATTTTTTGGTTATAATTATTTGAGTGTACTATCTCTTTTAAAAATTGTTTAATATGTTTATCCTTTGGATCAATTTGAATTATTGCTTCTTTTGGAAAATAATCTTCTATCCTATCACAACCAAAATACAAAGGCACTGTATAACTTAAAAAACAGTCCGATATTTTTTCTGTCCAATTAAATGGGTTTTTAAAATTCTCATAAGCAATAGCATATTTAGCGTTCCTCATGACATCCCATTTACTATCTACTTCTTTAATTCCTCTTCCGTATAGCTCAATAAATGATAAATCTGAAATACTCTCCAAAAAATCCATTCTTTTATTATGCTGAATAGAAGCACGTTGATTACTTGTAACCCAAACAATTTTATCTTCTTTTTTTAAACTTTCCGGTTTTAATTTTTTAAAATAGTTATAATCTTTATCCAAATGCCAAGGTAGCGCTGGTTGAGATTTTATGTATTTACCTCCTTCTTGTATTTGATTATACACAACTGAAGATTGCTTGTTAGCAAATTGCCTGTATTTTGATATTTCATTAGCGGGCTCTAAACATATATGTAGGATATGATTTGGGTTTACCTTAACAGTAACATCAGACTTTGGATAATCTAAAATTACTAAAAAATCACATTCGGCAACATCTTCCTCAGTAAACGTAATATTATTCCACTTAAAAGACTGATTTGGAGTTTGTCTTTTTATATCTGGATAGGGATAATATCTGCAAATTTTAACTAACATATAATGTTTAAAATGTTTATGATTAATAGTTCAATCCTTTTAAGCGCTGCTTTTTCTCAATAGTTTCTTGTTTGACGGGTTGCCTAAATTTTAAAATTTTAAAAAGATTAATAATCACTTTAAAAACAACTGTTATAAAAGATTTAAAATATCTTATATCTGTTAAGGCATACTTTTTAAAATTGTGTAACAAAGTTTTTAAAACCTTTTTAATTGGCTTTGGATAATACACTAAATAATAACGTATAGCGTTATTTAACTGACGTTCAAATCTAAAATAATTTCTTCCTTGAAGCTTTCGTTTTTCTATATCAATACGATGATTTACTATAATTCTTGGATCATAAATTATTTGATAACCCAAATCCAAAACCTCTAAAGCTAATGCAGGCTCTTCGCCATAAATATCTATCCAAACCGGAAAACCGTTTGTAGCAGTATAGACCTCTTTTTTAATAGCAAAGCCACAACCAATAAAATCATTAGTATAATAAGATTCTATTGATTTAGACTGCTGCAATGCTTCTTCATCTGAAATAAATACACCACGTACTTCCTGAAATGCAATAATACCGATATTTTTATTTGTGCTAAACCTAGCTTGAATAGTGCTAATAAAATTTTGACTTAAAGGGTGTGCATCGTCATCTAAACCAACAAATAAATCTCCTTGTGCTTTTTTATATAATATATGTCTAGCAGGCGAAGCACTAATGCTTTTTTTAGACACGGTCCAATTAACCCAGTCAAAATCATTAGTAATGGTTTCGGTTTTTGAACAACCATCAATAAATACCAACACTTCATGAATAGAAAAATCCATTAAAAATTTTAGCTTCTTTAAAGTTAAAACTAAATCTTCGGGTCTGTTTTTTGTGACTATTAAAAATGAAATCTGCATCCTTTAATTTAATTGTTTTTTAGCTTTTGGTAAAGTTGAACAATTGTTGGTTGCAATATACTACGTTTGTAATTTTTATTAATAAAATTGATATTATATTCTTGAGCCTTTACCCTTAAAATTTCATCTTGCAAAGCTTGTTCTATCAAGGTTGCTATAGCTCTAAAATCTAATGGATTATGGATTAAAAAACCATTGACGCCATCATTAATCACTTCTTCTGTTGCGCCTCCAGGATTTGATTGAATGGGAAATGCTCCCATTGCCATAGCTTCTAAAAGCGCATTAGGCATGCCATCGGAAAGGTTATTTCCTAAATGTAAAACACTACTACCCATTATTTTTAATAACTTTTTATTGTCTAGTCTTTGGTGTCTTGGGTATATTGTATAATCTAAAAGTTTAAAAACATCTGATTGCTTGATATAATCTATAACCTCAACATCTGCACTATAACAATGTATAGTCATGTTTTTAAGTAAATTAACAGCTACAATTTCTAAAGCTTTTACAATTTGAATAGCTTCTCCAACATCATATTGATAGCCTTTAAAGATTATATTTTTTCTTTGATTTGTTTTTTTTATATGCTCCGTATTAATAGCTAATCCTCCATTACCAGGTAAGACGTAAAAAGGACTACGGTATCCTAAGCTTTGTATTATGTCAACATCCCTTTTACAATCTGATATTAACAAATCAATACGCTTAATAAACGTGTTAACTTTTTTGGGATTTACACCATGTTGTTTATAATAAAACACATCGCTTCCCCATGAAGAATAAATTAAGGGTATTTTATTTTGTGACATTACAGGTAAAATAGGCAAACCTGATAATTTCATTTCAAAACAATGGACTAAATCTGGTTGAATTTGTTCTAATGCCTTTTTAAAAGCATTAGTCACATCCGTTTCATTTACTTTTTGAATCTTGCTATATAACTTAGGTAACTTTTTTTTTACTTGAGTCCTAAACGGAAAATTCCATTTTAATTTCCATCCTTTTATTTGAGTAACCCATTCAATTTTTGAAGATTTAGGTCCTCCATCAGTGATATCGAACCAATACACCTCATAGTCAGAATGCTTCAATTGGTTAACCCACTGAAAAAAATGATGGTTTGGAATGGCGACCATTAATAACTTCATGGCTTTTTTCTAAATAAAACTTGATAAGAAGTGTTAAATTTATCAATATTAAAATTATCTAATGCATAATTGTTAGCGTTAGTTGATATTATTTTTAAATATTGTTCATTTTCTATCAAATAGGAAATGTTTTCAATAAACCTCTCAACTATGGATGATTTGTGTTCTGAAGAAATTAACAATCCATTTTTCATGTGATTAATATGTTGGCTAATTCCGCCAACATTTGTAGCTATTGGTATGGTGCCAAATATCATAGACTCCATAATTACCATAGGAAATCCCTCATATACTGAGGTTATAACTACTGCTGTTAAACTTTTATACAACTCATCCAATTTTTTAGGATCTGTAATTTCTCCTAAAAAAGAGACTCCAGAATTCTCAATTTTTGATAGATTAGATTTCATACCTGTTCCAGCCATAACAAACTCAACCTCAGGGTATTTACGAATAATTTGTTTAGCAACGTCTAAAAAAATCTCTGGTCTTTTTTCAGCAGACCATCTACCAATAAAACCAAATTTTAAAATTCGGTTGTCATCTTTCTTATAGTTTAATCCTTTATTAACATCTACACCATTTTGTATTATTACTAATTTATCACTTATTTTTTTACTTAATTTATTGTTGGTATAAATTGAAATTAAATCTTCTTTAGCTTTAGTATTAATACAAATTCGAGAATCAATAAATTGACAGCTGTTTACAAACTGTAATTCTCTTGGATCATTTTCGCTTAACGCATGTATTAAATCAACTTTATAAATATCTGATTTAATTTTAGGCAATAATTGATAAAAATAATCTGTATTGGAACCAAATACAGAATGTATTGATTTACTTTTATTAATAATTTTTAAAATTTTATTTTCTAAAAACTTATTAAGAACCGCAGATTTTTTATTTTTAATATTATTAATTTCTACAATATTTGCAAGAGTTTTAAAAGCACTGTGATAATTTTTGGTTGCTGACAAATGGGTAAAAATAATGTAGATATTTTGTTTCTCTAGAGCTTTAACAATATTCAAATGCACTTTTTCAGCACCACCTGTATGATAATAGGGAAAGAAAAAAACCAAATCTGCATTTCTAATTTTGTTGGTTTCTAAAAGGCAGAATTTACAAAAATAATAAAACCCTAAAAAAAACTTGTAAATGGTTTTTAACTGCTTCACTATTTATACATTTTTACTTTTTATAGCTTTACAACAAACCATTGTATCATCATTTAAAAGGATAACATCTGTAACTATCAAGTTTGAATACTTTTCGATTTGATTTTTTAAGGTATAAGGACTGTACCAACAATTATGATCTGGATGTACAACTTCTATGATTTTATTCTTTCCATAAAAATTTCGTTTCATATGGACTTGAGCAAAACAATTTGGTGCTGTGATATAAAAAACATCTGCATTGACCGTTGATAAACCTTGTAAAAATATTCTAACGTTATCAACATGTTCTATAGTTTCTGGTACCAAACAAATATCATAATGTTGATTGTTTAGTTGTTCAAACTCTGAGTAAAAAGGTTGGTCAACATATTTTTTTAGATTGTCAATCCCTTCCTTATCAATATCAAAGCCATGAATTTTTGAAGTTACTTTGGATAACTTAATATGCAAATTATAACTTGGATCAAAAATTGGCCAATCAGTGCATCCAAAATGCAAAACTTTTTTGGACTGACACAAATCTTCAAAATACTTAAATCGGTTATTAACCGATTTAAAAAAAACTTCTTGTTGCCAAAACTTATCGTGCTTTTGATACAGCGCTCTAGTATCAACTTTTAAAATATTTAAAATTTTATTTATCATAGTTTAATGTTAATGACTTACATAATTAGCTACCTGCTTCTTATTTAAACCTTTTTGTTTTAGAATAAAACGTAATAAAGGTCTAAACTTTATCACATTCTTAAAAATCTTATGAGCTAAAATATACTTAACTGTATTTTTCTTTAAAGTTTTTAAAGACGAGTAATCAATGTATTTTTGTTCTCTTGATTTTAAAGCATCAAAGTTGTCTTGCATCCAAGGTTCAAATACATTACCTAAATGGTAAGCATTATTTGTATACGTTGACAAACGATAACCATCCACTAACACCACTGGCTTATCCATGTATAAAAACTCGCTATCTCCATCTATTAAATAAGCACTATTGTCTTCTGGAAGCGCTTTAAATACTTCTGATTTATAGGTAGCAACAAAATGAGAACAGCCTAAAACTGCTACAGTATTGTCTTTGGCAATTAATGTACCTATGCTGTCACCAAACTCTTCTGGTAAATGGGTCCAACCTATACTTTTTACAAAATTCTCTAAGGCATCAACATCTTTAACTGCTCTAAATTTTAATTTATTTGAAAACAAATACTTACTCCAAATATTGGCTGTTAAATCTAGATGCTTTCTGTAAAGTGGGACTGGACAAACAGCTCCTGCTTTTGGAAAAGATTTGAAAACAGAAACGACCTCATCCTCCCAATGATCTAAAAATAATACGTCTGCGTCTGTTATGGTTACTAAACGCTCTTCAACTGTACGTAAAGCTTTTAAAAGGCTATTAATTTTTCCTATGCCTTCCTTTTCTATAATAAGCTCATCAATCTCTTGTTCTTTGTATAACTGCAAAAGTCTTTGATTAACCTCAAAAGAACATTTATTGCTAATAATAGAGATTTTTAATTTTGAGCATGCAGTTTTTAAGATTGAAAACAGACATAATTCAAAAATCTGATAGGCATCTTTAAAGTAATCATTTTCATGCGGAATGTGTAAAGGTATTATTACCCTATGATCACATGGCTCTTTAACAACTAACTTACCGCCTTTAGTAGGGTTATATCCTTTACGCATATTATATTTTACTGTAATGTTTAACTAGTTTTAAAACACCATCTTCTAACGACATCAAATCTCTGCCTAAAACTTTTTTCATTTTTGAAGTATCTGGACAACGTCTAGCCATATCACCTTCTTCTAATGCTGGCAAATAAACAATATTACTTTTTGAGTTGGTAAGCCTAATAATCTCTTGAGCAAGAGATAAAATGGTTTGTTCTAAATCACTACCAACATTTAAAACCTCATTAACACAAGATTTATCTGTAATAGCTTTAATACAGGTCTCAACATTGTCGTCAACGTAACAAAACGATCGTGTTTGCAATCCATCGCCATAAATATTAATATTTTTATCTTGCAGTGCTAATTTTAAAAAACGTGGTAATACAAAATCTTCACTTTGATTTGGGCCATAGGTATTAAAAAATCTAAAAATGGTATACTCTAATCCATATTCTTGATAGTAAGATTTAAAAAAAGCTTCACCAACATTTTTGACTATAGCATAAGGTAATCTAGAATTTAATGGCGTCGTATTTTCATTTTGAGGGATTTCAAAAGGCTCTCCATAAACTTCTGAAGAACTTGAATAAAACACCCGTTTTACACCAGAATTTTTTGATAACGATAGCACATTTTTAATACCTTCAATATCCTCAAGAACACTCATTGGGTTTTCTAAAGTACGCTTAACACCAACCATGGCTGCATAATGAAACACATAATCAAAATCATAACGTGCAAAAATTGGAGCAATGTCATTATATGTATTAACATTGGCTTTAATAAATTTTACATTATCTAGTTTTGGCACTTTATTAAGGCTTCCTGTAGATAAATTGTCAACAATAATAATCGTATTTGATTTATCCCTAGCCAAATGTTTTGCCAGTGTACTACCTACATTTCCTGCGCCTCCTGTTATTAAATATGTTATTTTCAATTATTCTAATATTTAGTTGTTAATATAAATCTGCTAAAAAAACCCAAACCTATTGATTTTAATATCTTAATTACAAATAGCTTGACTTTAATCGAACGTCTAGAACCCCATTTCTTATGATAAGAAATGACACCCTCTACCATCTTTTTATCCTTTAAAATCCAAGTCCAATTTTCATTTATTAAATACTTTGGTGTAGCTGATGGTAATTCACTATAATTTATATTGTTTTCTTGGTTATATGAAACACTTTCTAAATGATTTACCCTAGCATTAGTCACTAAGGCATGTTTTATGTTATATTTTTGTAATTGCATAGCATAATCAAAATCTGCGTAATAAAAATTAAATTCTTCATCTAACATCTTTATTTTATCTATAACATTTTTGTGCAAAATTATACACCAACCCGTTAAGTGCTTTTGAATTTGGTACCCTAAAATAAACGAATTATTCTTTATACTTTCCATTGGTAATTTATTAGATTTTTGATCATAAGGAGAAAATGATTGTATTTTAGGATTATTAAAAGCTACATTTTGTAAATTTGCCAACCATTCTTTTGTGTATTTTACGTCATTATTACTTAAAATATAATAATTACCAGATGCCTCTTTTATTCCAATATTCAAAAATTTATGAAAATTAAAATCTGCTTGTGGTGTTATAATTTTCAAATTTTGAATTGAGTAAACATAATTTGCTTTTTCATTACTTTCTATCAGTATGATTTCAAAAGTACTATCTATGTATTCTATACTTTTAATAAAGGTGTTAAAACAGTCTTCATTCATTTTAAAAATAAATTCAGAATCTGTTTTGGAAAGTACTATTAAAGAATATTCTACCATTTACTTCTTTAAAAGTTTTTGTATGGCAGTATCCATTTTATCTGAATCTGACCTGAATTTATTTCTCCCTTTTAAACCATCAATATATATGTTTGGTAAATGATGTATTAGATTGTCTTCAAACTCTGAAATACAAATTAGTTTTTTCATACCACCATAATCGTAGACATCTGTGTTAACTTTACATTTCACACTATAATTGTTCGGATGTTTTAATGGTAATTTTAGTATTTTTTTTATTTTATTTAAAAATTTATCTATAAAACTTAGAGGTATATCTTTTACTAATTTATTAAAATCAAAACGCTTTCCTATAGTTAATAATTGTTGTTTAGTTAAAATAAAACCTGCTTGATGTGTATTAGTAAAATGTGCGAATTTTTTTCCATCGTAATTCTCTACTGAGTCATACCTCCAATCAAATTGAAGATGATATCCAGGATAATAACGTCCAGTTTCATTTTCTTCAAACTGAATCAACCCTGTAATTCTATTTTTTGGAAGTATTTTGACGTATTCTAAATGCTTATCTATATGTTTTTCAAGAAACATATGGTCGTTCTCACCAAAAATAAAAACATCAAAATCGTTTTTGTTTTCCCAAATAATTTTTCTACAGGTTAGTGGTAATAATTGATAGTCCTCTAATTCTATAACATTAACTTTGTCTACACCTTCAATATTTAATGGTATATTTGATTGAACAATAATTGTTACTTTGTAGTTTTTAAAACTTTTAAGTTCTGATACAACTTGTTCTAGATAATTCAATTGTTCATCTCCATAGTTAACTAATACAGCAAGTATATCCATATCTTAAAATGTAGTTGAATATTTATACTTATTAGAAACAATTAGGCTTACTGTTTTGACTCCTGAATATTTAGCCTTAAAGAAAACAATCTCTTTTTCTTTAAAAATCATTTGTAATGCGTCAAAAGTATCCTGTTCTCCTTTTCTTTGACAATCATCTATCAAAATTACAAACTCGCTTTCTTTGGTGAATTTTTCTGCCAAATAGAATATGTCAAATCTTGAGAATCGTTCACTACCATGAGGTCCATCCACAATATATAATTCTGCTTGAAAATCTATTTGATTTTTTAAGTCTTTGTAAGTATTGACACTAAATCCATTAATCTCTTTCCTTTCTAAAGGACAATGTATAAGACTCGTATTATTAGTTAATTGAAAATTAGATTGAAAATGAATTTTCCAATCCATATTTTGCTCAATAACCACATATTTGCAATCATAATTTAAACCTTTAATACAAGATGAAATAAACTTAGTAGATTCACCTAAACCAAATTCAATAATTGTTTTTGGTTTAAAATCATGCATTATTCTATTCAAAACATAAAAAAAAGCATAGTTACCTGCCCATCTACCGATATTCAAACTCAGATTTTCTAAATACGATTTACCTCTGATACTATCATGGTA
The DNA here is from genome assembly GCF_038900355.1 of Olleya sp. AS48. Classification (NCBI taxonomy): domain Bacteria; kingdom Pseudomonadati; phylum Bacteroidota; class Flavobacteriia; order Flavobacteriales; family Flavobacteriaceae; genus Olleya; species Olleya sp. AS48. Next base: position 111,754 of record NZ_JBBMRD010000006.1, read on the forward strand.
TACGTTTGCCCAATCTAACTCTTTAAGCCAATCCTTTACAGTATATTCTTGCACCTCTTGTTTAATGTTCTTTCTTTTAAAAAAATTCATTTAACTATGTTTTATTGAATAATCAAGCAAAATTTTACCTTGATTGTTAGGTACTTTTGCATCTGACTCATAATATTTTCCGTCTAAAATTTCAAAATCAAAAGCATTTTGTATCCAATCGGATACTTCTCCTTTACATTCCAAATATGTTGTCACATAATATATTCCTTTCTGTAGATTAAGCTTTTCTAATTCGAAACTAATTGTTTTTACAACATTGTTTTTTGATTTAACATCATAGGGAATAACCGATGTACTGAGCCAAGCATATTTTTGACCTAAACTATCATCTATTCTAATATCTAATCTCACATCACAAACTTTAAAATTACTATTGTTAGAAATGTCAAAACTTATAGAAAATGGAAGACCAACTGTACCATGGAAATCATTTCCTATGCTCTTAGTTTTTACAGAAGTAATTTTAATAACTCCATTACCTTTTCTTTCTAAACTTTCAAAATTTTCTTTTTCCTTTCGCATCTGACTAAGGTATAGGTTGATAATATTATCCACGCTACCTGTAGACCTTATTCTTCCTTTTTCTACTAAAATTGCTCTAGTACATAAATTTTTAATTGCCGACATATTATGACTGACAAACAAAACTGTTCTCCCCTCTCCACGACTTATATCTTGCATTTTACCAATAGCCTTTTTCTGGAATTCGGCATCACCAACCGCTAACACCTCATCAATCACCAATATTTCTGGTTCTAAAAAGGCTGCTACTGCAAAAGCTAATCGTACAGTCATACCAGAGCTATAACGTTTAACTGGCGTATCTATATAGCGCTGACAACCTGAAAACTCGATAATTTCGTCAATTTTAGAAGAAATTTCTTTTTTAGTCATTCCTAAAATAGCTCCATTAAGATAGACGTTTTCTCTACCAGTCATTTCGCCATGAAATCCTGTACCCACTTCTAATAAAGACGCTATACGTCCTTTAGTTTTAATCTCGCCTGTTGTTGGTCCTGTGACTTTAGATAAAATTTTGAGCAAAGTAGATTTTCCTGCTCCATTCTTACCAATAATCCCTAAGACTTCACCACGTTTAACTTCAAAATTAATATCTTGTAAAGCCCATACATACTCTGACTGTGCTTTAGTACTACGATCATTACTCTCGCCTACTTTTAAATAGGGATCTGCTTTACCTCGTACTTTATGCCACCATCTATTTAAATCGTGACTGATGGTTCCTGTACCGACTAATCCTAAACGGTATTGTTTAGAGATGTGTTCTGCTTTTAAAATAATGTCTTTTTCTTCCATATTACACAGTATCTATAAAAGACTTTTCGGTTTTATTAAATATAACTAGTCCTATTAAAAACAAAATAACACTTATAACACCTGCGTAAATAAAATTGCTAAACGCAAAGCTTCCAACGCCCAAAGTCATCTGTCTAAATAACTCTATAATGGTTGTCATTGGGTTATAGGCTACTAACCATGAATATTCTGGTAATTTCTCTTTAAAATAGGATAAGGGATACATCACTGCAGAACCATACATTAACAACTGTACACCAAAACCTACCAAAAAGGTTAAATCACGATATTTAGTGGTCATTGAAGATATAATCATACCTAAACCTAACCCTATTAAACCCATAAATATAATTAGTATAGGTAATAGTATAATAGTCAGTTGTGGTACGGCATTACTGGCTGTATCTGTAAAAAACACAAAGTAGATATAAAACGAAATAAACACTAATAGCTGAATTCCAAATTTTATAAGATTAGAAAACACAATAGATAAGGGTGTGATAACTCTAGGAAAGTACACCTTACCAAATATACCTTGATTAGCCTTAAAAGTATCACTTGTTCCTGTTAAGCAAGAGCTAAAATAGTTCCAAGAGGTGATGCCTGCCAAATTAAATAAAAAGGAAGGAATACCATTACCTGTAGGTATAGCAGCTAGATTGTTAAAGATTAGTGTAAAGATTACTGAGGTAAACAAGGGTTGTATAAAATACCACAAAGGGCCTAATATGGTTTGTTTATACTGTGTGATGATATCACGCTTTACAAATAAAAACAATAAATCACGATACCTCCATATCTCTTTAAAATTGAGATTTATAAGCTTTTTTTTGGGCGAAATGGTGTATAACCAATCTGATTTAATATGTTTACTCTCCAAATTTATTATTTTATTGCTTATTTAAATGGATTTAAAAATGCTATAATTTTTTTAGTAAAAGATGTATTCTTTTTTTCCTCCTCATGATACCCATTACCATAAGCACCATAACCATAGCTATATCCATAACCGTAGCCATAACCATATTTTCCTTTTTGGTCATAACCATTATATAAAAAACTAATATTTTTAACCTCTCCTTTTTTATGTTTATCGGTTATTAGAGATAGCATTTCTTTTTTGGTATAATCTTGACGGACAACATACAAAGAGGCATCTACATAATCTTTTAGCTCCAATGCATCAGCAACTAAGCCAACTGGTGGTGTATCCAATATAATATAGTCATACAACTCTTTTAATTCAGCAATAAACTGATCCATTTGTGCACCAATAAGTAATTCCGATGGATTTGGTGGAATAGGTCCAGAGGTTATAACATCAAGGTTTTCAACTTTAGTGTGTTGCACAACTTCTTGCAAAGATTTTTGCCCAATCAAATAATTTACTGCACCTGTAGTATTGTCTATATCAAAATCTCCAAATATTTTAGGTTTACGTAAATCTAATCCAACTAATACTGTTTTTTTACCACTTAAAGCAAATACAGTTGCAATATTAATTGAGCAAAAGGTTTTACCTTCTCCACTAACTGAAGAGGTAACCATAACAGTCTTAGTACCATTCAATTCATGCTTTTTATACATAAACTGCAAACTAGATCTAATAGCTCTAAACGCTTCTGCAATAGCAGATTTAGGCTTATTATACACTGCTAAATTGTTTTCAGAGTCATTTTTACCAACAACACCTAATAATGGGATTTTAGCTAATTTTTCTAAATCATTTGGTGTATGAATTTTATTATCAAAAAATGTAATAATGAAAGACAATAACAAAATAGGGATTAAAGCTGCTAAAATAGCAAATACATAACGTATATTAAGATTAACAGCATTACGTCCTTGACCAACATCTTTAGCTGGCTCAATAAAAATAATATCAGAAATATTTGAAGCTTTAATTAAATCAGCCTCACCTCGTTTAGCTAAATATAAATTATAAGTACTTTGACTTAATAAATATTCACGCTCAATAGCTTCTAATTTTTGCTGGTTTTCTGGTAGAGTTGAAAATTCTCGCTCTGAACTATATATTCTAGAGTTTAAGGATTGTAACTGAAAACCTATATTCGCTCTTACTGAAGCGATGTTTTCAATCATGACATTTTTAAGCGACTCTATTTGATTATTCAAATCATCAAATACAGACACATTATCCCTTACAGAAGTTTCTAAAGTAGATTTTTGGACAGATAAGGCTACTATATTAGAAATTCCTCCTATTATATTAGAATCATCAATACCTTGCAGAGCTGGTGCAGGAAAACTAGTAAAATCAGAACTAGTCAATAGATAATTTTTCAATAAATCATACGACATTAAACTTTCATTTAAAAGTTCTTTTTGAGTGTTATAGTCTTCTATTTTACTTGATAAAATCTCACTCTCACCTTTAATATCAAAAATTTTATTACTACGTTTAAAATCATTTAAGGAGTCCGCTTTTCTATTTAATTGCCCTTTAACACGAGCTAATTGTTTATCAATAAAAGCAACTGTATTAATTGCATATTGATTTTTTCGTTGGAGTTGGTCGCGCTCTAAAATAAAAACTGAAGTGTTAATATAGTCAACTATCTTAGATTTATTTTTATTAGTTAATCTGACTGTTAATAATGGTGAATTTTGCTGATTAGAAACCACATAACTATTTGAAAATTCAGATACGGTAGCATTAAAATTATTGTATTCTATAAAAAACTCCTCATTTTTTTTAATAGCTACATTACCTCTTTTTATTAGACTTCCTTTTAAAAAAGGCAAGTCAATGTATTCCTCAAACTTATAAATTTGAGAGAAAACCGAGGAAGACACTGAAAAAGATTTTATCTCTTTAGTATAAAAATTTTGCGCATTTACAGTTTCAGACTCTCCTAAATCATAAGATAACTTAAACGTTTCAGAATCTAAAAACTCAAGTTTTATAGGATGTCCGATCAATTGGTAAGCACTATCTAAACCTACAAATTTAAACTGATGACTGCCATATATATCTGTTTTGTAAAAACGACCTTGCTTTAGATAACTTAAATATAAATCTAAACTATCCACGACTTTTTCGTGATGCTTTCTAGATTTTAAATTTAACAGTACCTCTTGTACTTTTCCAGATATTCCTCCATAGTTAAAAATCAAACTAGTATTGGAAGTAAATAAAGGATTCTTATCATCTTGCACTGTAAGAGAAGCTTCTATTGTATAAGGAAACTCCCTTCTGATATTCTGCTGATAAACAACATATAAGCCAACAATCAAAGCCAACAAAAACCATTTCCAATAACTAATAGATCTAAAGATAAATGCTTTAAAATCAAAAATCTGACTATTATCTATCCCTCTTGGCTGTTCCATATTTTATAGATTTTTAGCTAAAAAATAAGTACTAACTAAAACTGAAAATATACTTGCTATAGTCGTTAAAGTTTGTGTCGCAGTTTGGCCACCTCCTAAAGACTTTCGCTTTAAAGGCTTGACCATAATAATATCGTTAGGTTGTATGTAATAAAACTCAGATTTCATGGCAGCCATATCAGTCAAATCAATATGATGAATTTTCTGTCCCTGTGGATATTGTCTTAATATTAAAACATCTTTTCTATCACCTGTTTGAGTTATATCACCAGCGTTAGCAATAGCTTCAAGAATATTTACTCGATCTTGATACAAAACCTGTGTTCCTTTGTTCTCTATTTCTCCTAAAGTAGAATATTTTAACCCTGACAATTTAACGGTAACAAATATTTTAGCAGTCTCTTTTAAGTATTTTTGTAATATTACAGTTTTAATTTTTTCTTCAACTTCATCAGTTGTAAAACCTAATACATTTATTTCTCCTAAAATTGGAAATTCAATATTACCGTGTAAATCAACCGTAAACCCATCATAATATAATGATTGATCAGAATTACCTATTTCATTTGTTGTAGGATTAAAGATTTGAACTAAATCAGAAACCTCTTTCTTTTCAGCTTTAACATTTACACTTAACAAATCATTAACCTGAACACGATAAGGAGATGCTAAAGCCTGCAATTGCAACGAGTCGTTAATAACCGTACCTTTATCTTGCAAGTAAACAACATCTTTTTGAGTAATACATGAGGTACTTACAAGCCCAAGCACTAGGACAAGACACATTACAATTTGCTTCATTTTTACAGGTTTGTTAATTCACAAATATAACCTTTAGCACTTTAAAACAAAACAACTAACAGGGTTTTTGATTTTAAATTCAAAAATTAAGCACCAACCTTAACTATTATTGTTTTTAAAACCTTTTTTTAGTTACTAGATTATTAACCAAACAACTTTTCACTTTTAAATATTCTACATTTCACTTATAATAACCATCTTTGCTAAAAATTACACGCATTGAATTATTTAACTGTAGAAAACATTGCCAAATCTTATGGCGAATTAACATTATTTGAAGGCTTATCTTTTAGCGTCCATAAAGACCAAAAGATTGCTTTTGTAGCTAAAAACGGAACAGGAAAAACCTCCATTTTAAAAATGCTTGCTGGTTTTGATGTTCCCGATACTGGTAATATTATTTACAGAAAAGATATTAAGGTTGCTTTTTTACCTCAAGAACCAATTCTTGACCCAGAATTAACCATTGAACAAACCATATTTAATGCCGATAATCCCGTTTTAGATATTATTAAAAACTACGAAAAAGCATTACTTAATCCTGAAGATGAAGATGTTTACCAAAAAGCGTTTGAACAAATGGACAGACACAACGCTTGGGATTTTGAAACACAATACAAACAAATACTTTTTAAGCTAAAATTAGACAATTTAGATCAAAAAGTTAGCGTACTGTCTGGAGGTCAAAAAAAACGTCTTAGCCTAGCTAATGCGCTAATTAATAAACCAGACTTACTAATTTTAGATGAGCCAACCAACCATTTGGATTTAGAAATGATTGAATGGTTAGAAGCTTTTTTTGCCAAAGAAAACATCACTTTATTTATGGTTACTCACGACCGCTTTTTTCTAGAGCGTGTCTGTAATGAAATTATAGAGCTTGATCATGGCGAATTATATAGTTACAAAGGAAACTACTCCTACTACCTTGAAAAAAAAGAAGAACGTATAGCTAGAGAACAAGTAGAAACTGGTAAAGCAAAACAACTTTTTAAAAAAGAATTAGTATGGATGCGTCGCCAACCAAAAGCACGTACTACCAAATCTAAATCTAGAATTGATGACTTTACCGAAATTAAGCACAAAGCATCCCAACGCAGAAAAGATCATGTTGTAGAGTTGGAACTAAACATGGAGCGCTTAGGAAGCAAAATTGTTGAATTAGTTAAGCTATCTAAATCCTTTAAGGACAAAGTCATTTTAGACAATTTTGATTACAACTTTCAACGTGGAGAGCGCGTTGGTATTATTGGTAAAAACGGAACAGGAAAATCAACATTCCTAAATATGTTAACCCAGACAACTGCTCCTGATAGCGGAAAAATATTAATTGGAGAAACAGTTAAATTTGGATATTATACCCAAGCAGGTATTACGCCAAAACCAGACCAAAAAGTAATTGATGTAGTTAGAGACTTTGGAGATTATATTCCGTTAAAAAAAGGAAGACAAATTAGCGCACAACAATTATTAGAACGCTTTTTATTTGACAGAAAAAAACAATATGATTTTGTCGAAAAACTAAGTGGTGGAGAACGTAAACGCTTATACCTTTGTACCATTTTAATACAAAATCCAAACTTTTTAATTCTAGATGAGCCTACTAACGACTTAGATATTGTAACCCTAAACGTGTTAGAGGACTTTTTATTAGATTTTCCGGGATGTTTGATAGTCGTCTCTCACGACCGCTATTTTATGGACAAAATTGTGGATCACCTATTAGTTTTTAAAGGCGAAGGTGAAGTAGAAAACTTTCCAGGAAACTACACAGATTATCGTATATACGAAGACAGTAAAGCACCTGAAAGCGACACTGACGCAGAAGATAAAAAAGAAAAGAAAAACTGGAAAAAAGACAGCAGCAAAGCAGCTCTATCTTACAACGAACAGAAAGAATATAATAATTTAGAAAGTAAAATAAAATCTCTAGAATTTGATAAAAAAGAGATTGAACAAAAATTCTTAAATCCAGATTTATCTCAAGATCAAATCACAGAATTGTCTGCTAAAATCCAAAAAATCATGGATAGCATCGAAGAAAAAGAAATGCGCTGGTTAGAATTGTCCGAAAAAATGGAAGAATAAAATTAGACAGAAAAAGAACGATTATAACTAAAACAAAATAAAGATAAAAGGGCTACTCCCAAAATCAATTTGATAGAATTAAACATTTAAATGCAGTACTAATGAATGAAGCAATGAAACTATAAAGCGTAGCTTTAAGTACGTCATTGCGACAGTGAATGATATTTTAGTAATTTCCTCATTTCAATATGATTTTTTTGGATTGGTTTATACTGAGCGTTGTCAATGAGTTTGTATCAAGACAAAATGAACAGAAAGAATTTGTAACGATCTAAAAAGCCTTTCAGGAATAAACATTTGATCTTAATAAAAGAAAATAATAGCAAACAGCTATCAGATGAGTAAGACTTACCAAATACAATCCTACTTTAATTTTTTAAAACGTTCCACCAATCAACATGGTGTGCACTCCCCTTTTGTTTATGATTTAGTTACCAAGTGTTTTTACGACAAAAAAAAGCACGTTGCTTACCTAGATATTAAATCCTACAGAAAAAAGCTTATAAAAAACACTGCCAGCATTAACGTCACTGACTTAGGCTCTGGCAGTCAAGTGTTTCAAAACAATATAAGATCCATTTCTAAAATAACTAAAGTAGCTGGATCAAATTATAACGAAGCCAAACTACTATATCGATTAACCAATTATTTTAAAAGTAATACCATTTTAGAGCTTGGTACTTCCCTAGGTATTGCAACTCAAGCTTTAGCGTTGGGCAATCCAAAAGCAATAATTACAACCGTTGAAGGCTGTCCTAATATTTCGGCTGTAGCCGAAACCCAATTTCAAAATTTCGACTTAAAAAACATTACAATAAAAACAGGTGATTTTGCTCAGGTTATTAGTAATTTAAATTCGCAAACCTTAGACTTAATTTATTGTGATGGCAATCATACCAAGCAGGCTACATTGCAGTATTTTGAAATGCTACTACCTAAAACGCACAACGACACATTACTTATTTTAGATGACATTTACTGGTCAAAACAGATGACTGACGCTTGGGAAATTATAAAAAACCACCCTCAAGTAACCGTAACTATTGATACCTATAAATTTGGTTTTGTCTTTTTTAGAAAAGAACAAGCTAAAGAGCATTTTACCATTAGACTTTAAATTAATTATTAGTCGCGTCGCTTAGTTTTTAACTTTCTACTTTTAAACTTTTCCCTTAACTTTACATTCATGAAAATATATACAAAAACAGGAGACAAAGGTACTACAGCTTTATTTGGAGGCACACGTGTCCCTAAACATCATATTAGGATTGATAGCTATGGTACTGTTGACGAGCTAAACTCTTACATAGGTTTAATTAGAGACCAAGAGATTAATCAACTATATAAAGATATTTTAATTGACATACAGAATAAGTTATTTACTGTAGGTGCAATATTGGCTACAGATCCTGAAAAAGCGATTCTTAAAAACGGAAGAGAACGCTTAAACATTAATAAAATTTCTGATGAAGATATTATCTTGTTAGAACAAGAAATGGATATTATGAACCAGGACTTACCACCAATGACACATTTTGTGCTTCCTGGTGGCCATCAAACTGTGTCATTCTGTCACATAGCCAGAACCGTCTGCAGACGTGCAGAGCGCTTAGCATCAGCACTTAACGATTTAGAGCCTTTTGAAGCCAATGCGTTAACGTATTTAAACCGTCTTTCTGACTATCTTTTTGTATTGGCACGAAAGTTGTCTCATGACTTACAAGCAGACGAAGTAAAGTGGATACCTGAAAAAAAGTAACCCACGTTATAAAGCGCTGTGATTAGTAACACTGCAAAATACTTTAGTATCAAGTAGTTTCAGTTTAGAAGACGTTCTTTTTTTTAATGAAAAAATAATTCACTTTTTTCTTGACTATTTAAACTAAAAATTTATTTTTGCAAAAATTAAAACCGCATAAGAAATGTATTGGACATTAGAATTAGCATCTTATTTAAGTGATGCACCTTGGCCAGCAACTAAAGATGAGCTTATTGACTACGCTATTAGAACAGGCGCTCCTTTAGAAGTTGTAGAAAATTTACAATCAATAGAAGATGAAGGTGATTCATACGATTCTATAGAAGAAATTTGGCCAGATTATCCAACTGACGAAGATTACCTCTGGAATGAGGACGAGTATTAATAACACACAAATAGTATCAAAAAAGTCTCAATTAGAGACTTTTTTTGTGCTTTTTAATATAGCTAAACGCAGCTAAAAACGTATATTTAAGCCCTTTTTAAAAAAGGACAAAACATAAAGTACTGTTATTCTATGCAATGCATAGAATGGCATCTCAAATAAAACACAAAAACTATGAGTTTTTTAAATTCCGTACTAAAAGTATTTGTTGGTGACAAGTCTAAACAAGACGTTAAAGCCATCACACCAATAGTAGACAAAATTAAAACCTTTGAAAAGGCTATGATAGCCTTGTCTCACGACCAATTAAGAGCTAAAACTGACGAGTTTAAAGCCATAATAGCAGAAGCGCGTCAACCGTTTTACTCTAAAATTGAAACACTACAAGCTGAGGCTGAAGCAACAGAAGACATAGACAAACGTGAAGATATTTATCAAGAAATTGATAAAATTAAAGAAGAATCTTACACTGCCACAGAGGATACTTTAAACAAAATATTACCAGAAGCCTTTGCTGTTGTTAAAGAAACTGCTAGACGTTTTAAAGACAATACTACTATAACCGTTACTGCTAACGAGTTTGACAGAAGTCTTTCTGGAGACAAAGACTTTGTTACTTTAGAAGGTGATAAAGCAACTTGGTCTAACTCATGGGATGCTGCTGGAAAAGCCATTACTTGGGACATGGTACATTATGACGTCCAATTAATTGGTGGTATTGCAATGCACCAAGGTAAAATTGCAGAAATGCAAACAGGAGAAGGTAAAACTTTAGTGGCAACATTGCCTGTATATTTAAATGCCTTAGCTGGTAAAGGTGTACACTTAGTAACAGTAAATGACTACTTAGCTAAGCGTGATAGTGCTTGGATGGCTCCAATATTTAACTTTCATGGGTTAAGTATTGACTGTATTGATTATCACCAACCTAATAGTGATGCACGACGCAAAGCATACAACGCAGACATTACTTATGGTACCAACAACGAGTTTGGTTTTGATTACCTACGTGATAACATGGCACATGCTACTGGAGATTTAGTACAACGTCCTCACCATTACGCCATTGTCGATGAGGTCGATTCTGTATTAATTGATGACGCACGTACACCATTAATTATTTCTGGTCCAATCCCTAAAGGTGACGAGCATGAATTTACAGAGCTTAAACCTAAGGTAGATGACATTGTTAATATCCAACGTAAATATTTAACTCAGGTTTTAGTTGAAGCTAAAAAATTAATAGCAGAAGGAGATACCAAAGAAGGTGGATTAAAATTATTAAGAGTTTACAGAGGTATTCCTAAAAACAAAGCATTAATTAAGTTTTTAAGTGAAGAAGGTGTAAAACAAATTCTTCAAAAAACGGAGAACTATTACATCCAAGACAATAATCGCGAGATGCCAAAGGTTGACGCAGAATTGTACTATGTAATAGAAGAAAAAAATAATCAAATTGAATTAACAGATAAAGGGGTTGAGTACCTTTCTGGAAAAGACAATCCTGACTTTTTTGTCATGCCAGAAATTGGTATTGAAATGGCTAAAATCGAAGCAAAAGGGTTATCTACTGAAGAAGAAGCTGAGGCTAAAGAAGATTTATTCCGTGACTTCGGAATCAAATCAGAACGTATCCACACGCTTAATCAATTATTAAAAGCGTATGCTTTATTTGAAAAAGACACACAATACGTGGTCATGGACAATAAAGTAATGATTGTGGATGAGCAAACTGGTCGTATTATGGATGGTCGTCGTTATAGCGATGGACTACACCAAGCTATTGAAGCTAAAGAAAACGTAAAAATTGAAGATGCGACGCAAACTTTTGCAACGGTAACCCTTCAAAATTACTTCAGAATGTACAAAAAACTGTCAGGAATGACAGGTACTGCTGTTACTGAAGCTGGTGAATTCTGGGAGATATACAAATTAGATGTTGTCGAAATCCCAACAAACAGACCAATTGCTAGAGATGACAGACAAGATTTAGTCTACAAAACTAAACGTGAAAAATACAATGCAGTTATTGATGATGTTACCAAACTATCTGAAGCAGGACGTCCTGTTTTAATTGGTACAACATCTGTAGAGATAAGTGAGTTGCTAGGAAAAATGCTAAGCATTAGAAAAATACCTCACAACGTATTAAATGCAAAACAACATAAAAAAGAAGCTGAAATAGTTGATCAAGCTGGTAAATCTGGACAAGTAACTATTGCAACAAACATGGCTGGTCGTGGTACAGATATTAAATTATCTGACGAAGTAAAAGCAGCTGGTGGACTTGCAATTGTAGGAACAGAACGTCATGATTCACGTCGTGTAGATAGACAGTTACGTGGTCGTGCTGGACGTCAAGGAGATCCAGGAAGTTCACAATTTTACGTATCGCTAGAAGACAACTTAATGCGTCTTTTTGGATCAGAGCGTATCGCTAAGATGATGGATAGAATGGGATTACAGGAAGGTGAAGTGATTCAACATTCTATGATTTCTAAGTCTATTGAGCGTGCACAGAAAAAAGTAGAAGAAAACCAATTTGGAGTACGTAAGCGTTTACTAGAGTATGATGATGTAATGAATTCGCAACGTGAGGTTGTTTATAAACGTCGTTACAATGCCTTGTTTGGAGAGCGTCTACGTGTAGATTTAGCAAATATGATTTATGATACCTCTGAAGGTATTGCAGAATCTAACAAAGCTGCGAATGACTTTAAGAATTTTGAATTTGAATTAATCAGATTTTTCTCAATGTCATCTCCAATTACTGAAGCTGAATTTAATAAAATGTCAGCTTTAGATATAGCGCAAACCATTTACAAAGCTGGTTTTACACATTATAAAGAAAAAATGGAACGCAATGCAGATATTGCCTTTCCAATTATTGAAAATGTGTACGAAAACCAACGTGATAAATACAAACGTATCGTAGTACCTTTTACAGATGGTGTTAAAAACTTGCAAGTTGTAACCGACTTAGAAAAAGCTTACCAAACTAAAGGAAAACAGTTAGTAACAGACTTTGAGAAAAACATTTCGTTAGCTATAATTGATGATGCTTGGAAAACACATTTACGTAAAATGGACGAGCTTAAACAGTCTGTACAATTAGCAGTGCATGAGCAAAAAGACCCTTTATTAATTTATAAATTTGAAGCTTTTGAATTATTTAAGAGCATGATTGACCAGGTTAATAAAGAAGTGATTTCTTTCTTATTTAAAGGAGAATTACCTACCGAAACTACTAATGCTATTAGCGAAGCTAGAGAAGTACGTAAAAAAGAAAACCTTCAAACTCAAAAAGAAGAAATTCCTAATTTAGATGAACGTTCTGCACAAAACAGAGCTGCAGGAAATACACAACCGCAACAACAAGTTGTAGAGACTATTGTTAGAGATCAACCTAAGATTGGTCGTAATGACAAAGTAACTATAAAGCATGTTATGTCAGGAGAAAATAAAACGGTCAAGTTTAAACAAGCTGAACCTTTAATTGCAAAAGGTGAATGGGTTATTGTTAATGAATAGGCTTAACAAATACTAAATATTAAAAATCCTAAAGTATATACTTTAGGATTTTTTTGTATTTTTAAATACTAACAGATTCCGATTTAGGACCAAAATTTAAGACTATGCTTAAAAATATATTAGCAACAATTTTAGGTTTTATTACTGCAGCAGTTGTAGTATATATAATAGAAACCTTAATTGGTCACACGGTTTTTCCATTACCAGAACAAATTGATCCAAACGACATAGCCTCTATAAAAGCTAATATGCATCTTATACCAATAGGCTCTAAAGTTTTTGTAGTAATTGCACATTTTACAGGTATAATCTCAGGAATGACACTTGCAGGCATGGTATCAAAAACTAGCATGATTCCTGCTTATATTGTTGGTGCTTTAATGGTTATTGCAACAGCAGCTACCATTATTATGTTACCAAAAGCGCTGTGGTTTTCGTTAAGCGATGGCTTATTCGCAATTGCTGCTTTCTTTTTTGGAAAGTCATTGGCTTCTAGATATGTTTTTGGAGCTTTAGTCTAAACACAAACCAGTTTAAAACAATAAATTACCACCTAAGAGAACTTAGCATTTAATGCCTGAACAATAGACTCTAACTTTTCATTTTTTGCCTTTTTATCTAAAAAAATAGGAGCTACTTCCCTAACCTTACAATCCATAATAGCGCAACGCTCACAAGTTACACCTACATTTTTAGATTCAATTTTAGGGTCATTTAAAAAATTAAGCTTTCGTTTTAATTGCTTATTAATTAACAGTCCTACACTTATACTCCTGTACTGATTATCTCTAAAAGGATCTTTAGTAGCAGAGGACAACACTAAATACTTCATCCCATCATTTTCATAATTAGAGATCTGCATATCAAAGACATGCTCTGATTTGCTATTACTAATATCTTTAAGCATTTTTATGGATACCCAACGTCTACAATAATGCTCATTAGTTTCGTTGGCATGAGGTGATTGTTGATGCGATAAGTGCAATTCTTTTTTAAGATAAAAACGCTCACTATTTGCTCTATGCGTAAACCTTAAAAAAAACAAATTCTGGATATTATATGCTTTAGGTAAAATATTAGTTAAGCGTTGATAAAATGATTCTGGAGAAGCATTATAAGCTTCAATAGCATTTAAAAACAACTCTGTATCAAAAGTTTCTTTTTCAAAGATTTTATTTAACTGCGTCTTAATCTTTTCGCTAGGTATAATCAAAGCACCTGCAAAATAAGAAGCATAAAAATTATTTAATACCTGATCAAAGGTGTCAAATTTTATCCATGGAAAAGTAAATAAGCGCTCTTTTATTTCTAAAAAATTATACGCTAACTCTTTAGCGTAAATAAAGGTTCTTTGCGCTTCGTCTATCTCATTAGCCAATAATAGTGTTTTAGTTTTTGGCACAAACATAGATCGTAAATTACCCAAAGCTTCATACTTACTAAGCTCATTAACTTCTATAGTATAACCATATTCTTCAACTAAAACTTCCTCCAAGTCTTGAGAGGTTATGGTTTCATTTAAATCAATATGATACGCTTTAGCAAATTTTAAAACACTCTGCTCTAAATCTTCAAAATAATTATTATTCGCTTCCTGAAAAGACCGTACAGAAGCTAAATAAAAACTTTCACGACTAAAATTATAGTTCTGTGCTATTTCTATAATTGTACTAATAAAAGCATTCACTTTTGCTGGCGCATTAGCTACAATATCGATTAGATTACTTTCTTTAATACCAAATAGCTCTAACGGAATTTCTTTTAAAATTTTAGACTGTAAAATATCACCAATTGGTGCTAAATTTTTATCCAATTTTAAAGACACCATTTGGTCGTATGGTACATCCAACTTTTCTGATAATATTGCAATTTTATCTGGTTTAGGATATTTTTTACCATTCTCAATTTCGTTTAAATACGATTTTGACAAACCAGAAAGTTTGGACAAACCTAATAAGGATAAATTCTTATCAGTCCTTATCTGCTTTAGCTTAAGCCCAAAAATTAATTTAATGTAATCTTCTTCCATAATAACAAATATACTCTTTTTTGCGAATATTCAATTTTGGCGAAAAAACATTTTTAGCGAACGTTCGCTTGTTTTTTAAAAATCTTTGTTTTAATATTGTCATATAAAATCATAACATCATGGAAGACACACTTTTAAAACAACCTAAAATTTCGTTCTCAGAAAACGTGACTAATTACTATCCTGAGATTTTAACTGATGAGTCTTTACTATTTTTATCCGAATTGCATAAAAATTTTAATTCTAAACGATTAGAATTATTAAATAATCGTGTTAGTCAACAACAATATTTTGATAAAGGACATTTTCCAAAATTCCCTGAAGACACAAAAGCGATTAGAGATGGACAATGGATTGCTGGCTCTATTCCGCATGATTTACAAGATAGACGAGTAGAAATCACAGGTCCAGTTAACCGTAAAATGATAATTAATGCATTAAACTCTGGTGCTAACACATTTATGGCAGATTTAGAGGACAGCAATGCGCCTACTTGGTCAAATACAATCCAAGGTCAACAAAATTTAATAGATGCAAACAATAAAACAATTTCATTAATAGATTTAAAAAAGGACAATACATACAAGCTAAATTCCAAAACAGCTGTTTTATTGGTACGTCCTAGAGGTTTACATTTAAATGAGAGCCATTTAATATTTAACAATCAAGAGGCTTCTGGTAGTCTAATAGATTTTGGTTTATACGTGTTTCATAACACCAAAACACGACTTAAAAACAATACTGCACCTTACTTTTACCTACCTAAATTAGAGCATTATTTAGAGGCTAGATGGTGGAATGACGTTTTTATCTTTGCTCAAGATTACTTAAATGTGCCAAACGGAACATTTAAAGCAACGGTTTTAGTAGAGACTATTACTGCTAGTTTTCAGCTTGACGAAATTATATACGAACTAAAAGATCACATAGTAGGTTTAAATTGTGGACGATGGGATTACATATTTTCTTATATCAAAAAATTTAGAAACCATCCTAATTTTGTAGTGCCAAATCGTGATCAGGTTACTATGACAACACCATTTATGGATGCCTATTCCAAACTAGTAATACAACGCTGTCATAAAAGATGCATTTTAGCTATTGGTGGAATGGCAGCACAAATACCTATTAAAAATGACGAATATGCAAATATTGCTGCTCTAGAAAAAGTTAGAAAAGACAAAGAACGTGAAGTTAAAAATGGTCACGATGGGACTTGGGTAGCGCATCCTGCTTTAGTTAATGTCGCTTTATCAGAATTTAATAAACACATGCCTACGCCAAATCAATTACACGTAAAGCGCGATGATGTTGTTATTACAGAAAAAGATTTAGTCGAAATACCAAAAGGAACCGTAACCGAAGCTGGAATAAGAAAAAACATTAATGTAGGTATTTTATACACCGAAGCTTGGCTGAGAGGTCATGGAGCTGTTGCGCTTTATAATTTAATGGAAGATGCTGCTACTGCAGAAATCTCTAGAACACAAGTTTGGCAATGGTTAAAAAATGAAGTAATCCTAGAAGATGGACAAAAGTTTACAACACAATTATATACCGAATTATTTAATGATGAAGTTGAAAAAATTGTAACCGAATATGGCGAATCCGAAATTAAAAATACCAAGTTTAAGCTTGCGATAGAGCTGTTTAACACGTTGGTTACTTCAGAGCAATTTGAAGAATTTTTAACAATTCCCGCTTACCAATATCTATAAAAAAACAATCCTGCGATTGCGGCAACAATCAACAGGATCTAATTATTAATAATAAATAACGTATCACAAAATTATGAAAAATTTATCACAAACAAATTATGGTTCTGCATTAGAGACAGTACGACAATTAAAAGCAAAATATGGAGCTACTTGGGATGCTATAAATCCAGAAAATGCTGCCAGAATGGTAAATCAAAATAGATTTAAAACAGGATTAGACATTGCAAAATATACAGCTTCTGTAATGAGAGAAGATATGGCTGCATATGATACCGACTCAAGTAACTATACACAATCATTAGGTTGCTGGCATGGTTTTGTGGCGCAACAAAAAATGATTGCGGTAAAAAAACACCATAAAACAACTAGTAAACGCTACTTATACCTTTCTGGTTGGATGGTTGCAGCGTTAAGATCAGAATTTGGTCCTTTACCTGACCAATCTATGCACGAAAAAACTGCAGTCCCAAATTTGATTGCCGAAATTTATGATTTTTTACGCCAAGCAGATGCAATTGAACTGAACGATTTGTTTAGAAGATTAAAAAATGGCGAAGATGTACAGCATCAAATCGATAATTTTGAAACACATATAGTCCCAATAATAGCAGATATAGATGCTGGTTTTGGTAATGAAGAAGCAACCTATTTATTAGCTAAAAAAATGATTCAAGCTGGTGCGTGTGCTATCCAAATAGAAAATCAAGTGTCTGACGCCAAACAATGTGGTCATCAAGATGGTAAAGTAACTGTGCCACATGAAGATTTTATTGCTAAACTAAATGCTGTTAGGTACGCTTTTTTAGAATTAGGAATTGACGATGGTATAATTGTAGCACGAACAGACTCCGAAGGTGCAGGATTAACCCAAAAATTACCTATCAGTCAACAATCTGGTGATTTAGCATCACAATATTTAGCGTTTGTTGACGCTGAAGAAATTGCTATTACAGACGCCAAAGAGGATGATGTCCTACTTAAACGTGACGGTAAATTAGTACGACCAGTTAGATTAGCTAATGGATTATACAAATTTAAAGAAGGCACTAATATTGATCGTGTTGTTTTAGATTGTATTACAAGCTTACAGAATGGTGCAGATTTATTATGGATAGAAACTCCAACGCCTAATGTAAAACAAATTGCACATATGGTAAATAAAGTAAAATCAGTAGTACCCAATGCTAAATTAGTGTACAATAACTCGCCATCATTTAATTGGACACTAAGCTTCCGTAATCAAGCTTATGAAGAAATGCTTATGGAAGGCGAAAACATGACTGCTTATGACCGTAATAATTTAATGGATGCAGAATACGACAATACTGAATTGTGTTTTAGAGCTGACCAAAAAATTAAAACGTTTCAAATGGATAGCGCTAAAGAAGCTGGTATATTTCATCATTTAATAACACTACCAACTTACCATACAACTGCATTACACATGAATGATTTAACAAAAGGCTATTTTGGTGATCAAGGTATGTTAGCCTACGTTAAAGAGGTACAAAGACAAGAAATACGCAAACAGGTATCATGTGTTAAACACCAAAGAATGGCTGGATCTGATCTTGGTGATGACCACAAAACATTTTTTGCTGGTGACAAAGCTTTAAAAGCTGGAGGAGAAAAAAACACCTCTAACCAATTTGAATTAAAAACAAAAGCTAATACAGTTAAAAATAAAATAGCTGAAGTCGCTTAAATTAAGATTTTAGTCAAATTAATCACACAAACCTACTTAAAACTAGCTGTTTGTGTGATTTCTTTTTTATTAAAGACACACTTTAATTATTAGTAAAAAGATTTAAATTAGACCTAGATTTTAAATAATAAAAATCTAATTACATTTACTTGAATAAATCGCTAGTACAATCACTAACATGCAAGAACAATTAAAGATCTTTAAAATCATACATATAGCATTAGTCGCAGGTCTAATATTAGCTTACTTTTTTTTAGGAAACCTTTCTGATATTACCCAATTAAAGTTACCTAAGGTAGATAGCGACAATACGGTATATTTAGCTATTCCTATTGCTGCTTTTATAGTTAGTAATTTTCTATTTAAAATGTTAGTTTCTAAAATTGACAGCAACTTAAGCTTAAAAGAAAAATTAGTACCTTATCAAAGTGCTTCTGTTGTACGCTATGCCATTATTGAAGGCTCTGCTTTTCTTATATTAATAATAGCACCAGACTTTATTATATTTGGTATGCTTTTAATTGTATACTTAATATTACTAATGCCTACAGAATATAGGATTAAAAGAGATTTAAAACTATTGGATTAGCCTTTACAAACCTAAAATTGGTTCAGGATTTATAGTATTGGATTTATAAAACTCAAGATCATTTAAGCAACAAACACCTGGATAATCTCCAACTTTATTTTGTATATCTTTTATTATTTGAAAATGTAGATGTGGTGCATAATCTCCGTTTACAGATGCTTCTCCAAGATAGGCAATTGTTTCGCCTTGAGCGACAGTATCACCTACTTTTAAATTTCCGATTGAAGCTTCATTTAAATGACCATATAATGTGTAAAATGTTTGGTTATTGATGTTATGTTCCAATATTATGGTCGGTCCATAATCTCCAAAATTAGTGTTGTTTTTAAAACTATGAATGACACCTTCAAAACACGCCAAAACTGCTGTATTAGCTGGACACCATAAATCTAAACCAATATGAATATTACGCTGTTCTGCTTCGGCTTGAGCCGAAAAATAAGCACTTCTGTTATATAGATTTCTAGTCTCTAAATAACCACCAAATGCAACTTGCTTTTTATGTGATTTAAGGTATTTGGTAATGTAGTCTTCCCAAGCTGAAGATGATGCGATATCAAACGTATTTAAGTCTTGATTTGCTTTGGATAAATCTATAGCGATATAATCCGATTTTGGGATAGATGCGTCAATGACATTTAGGTTTTGTCCTGTCCATTGACTTAAAAGAGAAGTAGTTGTAGTAGAATTCATTTTAATTAAAAATTGAATTCAAATTTAGAAATTTTATTTAGCAATTACATTACTAAATTTTGCATTTATAATTATGGTTTTATTGGTATTACTATTGTTATTTGGATAATTTTTAATGGTTTTATTAGACGCTGTCACGCTATTAAATTTTGAGCGATTACCATTAAAAAAAAGATTATAATCAGTATTTGGAAGCTTTAGTTTAGCATCACTGTTTTCTAAAACTATATTAAGATTGTTAAAATCTGAAGCAATATTGTTGACTAACAAATCACCAAAACTTCCGTTTATAATAGAATTTCCTGACAGATTATTTATCTGAATATCGGAGGACACAGCATTTAATATTAAGTTTTTGGCATTGGCAATTATAGCGTTATCCACATACTTTAATTTTAACTGACCAGACATCCAATCCTTTACTGCTACTTTAGCATAAGACACATTAATGGAGGTGTTACCTCCAATAATGTGATTAGCTATAAATGACCCATGAGCCACTTCTCCTTTGGCGTTTTCCAGCACATTGGCTAGTTTTAACTCGCCATGCCTTACATTTAGTTTTAACTTAGCTTTTTTAGGCATTTTAATAATAATGGTCTTAGTGGTATTGTAGTCTACATCGTCAAAAATTTTGTTTTCCTTACTACTACTCTTTTTTCCATCTTGATCAAACTGCGCTTCCATTTTACGTTCAAACTCTTCTCCAAACCGTTTACCCCAAGCTTCTAATTTAGGTGCGACTTCTTTTTCAAACTGTGCAGCCCAAGCTTCAATTTTTGGTGCGATTTCTTTTTCAAATTGTTTACCAAGATTTTCGCCCCATTCTTCCATACTTTTTTCAAAATCGTCATCAAATAGTTTTTCAAATTGCTTACCAAAGTTTTTCCCCCAAGCTTCCATTTCTTTTTCAAACTTATCAATATCTTCTTGCTTGATACTTTTTGCCCAAGTACGCATTTCTTGCTCATAGGCTTCACCATACTCTTTGCGGTATTTTTTACTCCAAGCATCTAGATAGGGTTCGCCCTCTTTTTTATACTTGTCATAATCAAAATCTACATTATAATTTCCATCTGGAGATTTTGGAATACGTAATGTTTTTAAGGTTTCAGGCAACTCGCCTAAAACATCCATATTTTCTAACTTTTTTAATAATGGACCTAAATTAAGCTCTAACTTTTCAGGAAGATTAGCTAAAGCCTCAATAGACGCTTCATCCAATATCGTTACGCTCATGTCATCTGACCAAATACCTCTTGATCCTTTAGACGTTATTTTTACATAATCCGAGTCTCCTGTTAAAGCAACGTCCCAATTGTCCAATGCTTTTTGCATCTCTTGTTTGGTCAACTTTTTACTTTCAATATAAGCTTCAACCTCTATATAATCCTTATTCCAAGTTTCTACAATAATATTGGTATGACTAGTATTTAGATCTACGGTTACGTCTTTATTTGCCCTAACCGATTGGTCAATTTTACTTAATTTTTGTTGCGCTGTAACACTTACTGTAATAAGCAGCATTAACGCAATAAGATATCTGTATTTTATAGTTTTTAATTGTTTCATTTTGATTGTCTTTTAACGACTACCCTTGGGAAGCCTTCATGTTGTTTAACTGATTAAGTTGTTCTTTAAGACGATACATCAAGTTTAAACGAAATTTTAGATTTTGGATTAGTGCATTTACAGTATGCTCATCTGGACCATTATCGGTCAACTCTGTAGACAAGCTTTTGTATTCTGAATTTAACTCTTCTAACCTTAACACGTAACCATCAAACAATTCTTTATTTTCTGGTGTTAGCTTAAGTTTAGACAATTCTAAATTAATATTTGCCACGTAATAATCTTCTACCTTTTTTAAATCTGGAGAGATATCTCCAAGCGTCATGGTTTTTGTAGTTTTATTAATTTCTGGTTTTGGTTGCTCAGTATCTACTACTATAATAGGATTTACGTCTTGTTTAAAAAACGTATATCCTCCAAAACCTAATCCTAAAATTATCACGATGCTTGCTGCAATGTTTAAAAACGTCCAATTAGATTGCTTTTTTTGTGGCAATGCTTGGTCTAACTTGTCTAAAAATCTAGCTTCATGTCCTTGTGACATTTGCTTATCAGACTGTTGGTTATCATTTTTAAATAATTCTCTAATATCTTTCGCCATAATCGTTTTGTTTTAAAAGGGCTTGCAATTTTACTTTTCCTCTGGATAATTGGGTACGCGACGCGACTTCGGTAATATTTAAAATTTCTGAAATCTCTTGATGGTCATACCCTTCTATTAAAAATAGCATGACTACGTACTTATATTTTTCCGGAAGACTATTAATGGCTTGCTTTATTTGGTCTAAAGTTGTTGTGTCTTCTACTAACCATTTGTCATCAGTATTAGTATCTATTACTTTCAGATGCACCTCATCTAATTCAACTAAGCGTTGTTTTTTAGATTTTAAGTAATCAATACTTTTATTAATAACAATACGTTTTAACCATGCACCAAAAGTAACGTCACCTTTAAATTGATGTAGTTTTGTAAAGGCTTTTATAAAAGCCTCTTGTACAACATCTTCAGCTTCGGCAGTGTGATTTACAAAACGTAATGCAACATGATACATAGCATCGCAATATTGCTGATACACTTGTAATTGTGCCTTACGGTTATTTTGTTTACACAACTCGATGTTATCTAAAGTAACGACTTTCACTTGTTGGTTTTTGGTTAGTGTTCAGGTTAAAGACGACACAAAAAAAGCAGTGTTGCAAAAAAGTTGTTTTTTTTTCAATTTAGCACAAATATTTAGAATAATTTAAGGGTAATCCTTCTATATGTACTAAATTTTCAGTTAATTTTGTTGCATTATAAAGTGCTAATATTAAGAAACCCGTACATGAAAAAACTTATATATCTATTAATTATCGTTGTAATTGGCGTTTTAGGCTATCAATTTACTACAAAAACAGGCTTATTTAATCAACCTTTAAGTCCAAAGGACACTGCTGGTATAAAAATTAACGACTTGGATTTAAGAGTAGTTTATAATAGACCATCTAAACGTGATAGAGCTATTTTTGGCGCTTTAGTGCCTTTTAATAAAGTTTGGCGTACTGGAGCAAATGAGGCGACCACCTTTGAAACCAATCACGATTTATCTGTAAATGGTGTAAAGCTTCCTAAAGGAAAATATACACTTTGGACTGTACCTATGCAAAACAATTGGAAAGTTATGTTTAACTCCAAACAATATGATTGGGGAGTTAACGAAAAAATGGAACCAAATTGGGATCCAAATTATGACGTTGTAGAAGTAGAAGTGCCTGCACAAACCTTAGATAAACCAGTCGAGCAGTTTACAGTAGCATTTGACAATAGTACAGACGACTTAAAAATGACTATGGCTTGGGACGTTGTAAAAATTGAAGTGCCTTTAAAAGATTAACCTTAGTCTAAAACTAATTTTAACAACGCTTTCGCGGAAATTAAAGCAACTATGTCCAAAAAAAAATCAGCATTAAGCGAGCAAGATGGTGTATCCTCTCCAGAGATGACCAATGCAAATGCTGTTTTAAAAATTAAGGCAAAACGCAAACTGCAACGTACAACACAAGACTTAGTAACCGCTATTTTAAAAGGTAATATAACTGCTTTAAGCCAAGCCATTACTTTAGTAGAAAGCAAAAACCCGAAGCATACGGATCAAGCCAATGCTATTATTAAAGCATGTTTACCTCATGCCAATACTTCTGTTAGAATTGGTATTACAGGTGTTCCTGGTGTTGGAAAAAGCACTTTTATTGAAGCGTTTGGAACACATCTAACAACTTTAAACAAAAAAGTTGCAGTCTTAGCTGTAGATCCAAGTAGTAGTATTACTAAAGGAAGTATTTTAGGTGACAAAACCCGAATGGAAGAGTTGGTTAAAAACACCAATGCTTTTATACGTCCATCTGCTTCCGGAACCTCTTTAGGTGGTGTTGCCAGAAAAACACGAGAAACCATTATCCTTTGTGAAGCAGCAGGTTTTGATACAATTATTATAGAAACCGTTGGTGTTGGACAAAGCGAAACTGCAGTACACAGTATGGTCGACTTTTTTCTACTTTTAAAATTAGCAGGCGCTGGAGACGAGTTACAAGGTATAAAACGAGGTATTATTGAAATGGCAGACGCAATAGCTATTAATAAAGCAGATGGTGACAATGTTAAACGTGCTAAAATGGCTAAAGTCGAGTTTAACAGAGCTTTACATATGTATCCAATAAAAGACTCTAATTGGCAACCTAAAGTAACGTTATGCAGTGCCTTAACAAACGATGGTATAGATGCGATTTGGGATGTAATTTTGGATTACATAACACTTACCAAACAGAATAACTATTTTAATACCAAGCGTACAGAACAAAATAAATTCTGGTTACTTCAAACTATTGAAGAGCAACTTAAAAGTGTCTTTTTTAATAATCCAGAAATTAAATTAGAACTTAATAAACAACTAGCTTTAATTGAAGCTAATAAAACCACTCCTTTTGCTGCTGCAGATTATTTATTGGGATTAGGGTAATGTTGTAAATTAGTAATTTGTCATAAAAAACTAACAAAAAAAAGGACAGTTTTATAACTGTCCTTTTTTTTGTATTTCTCTGTATATTTAAATTATAAAAAATTAGCCTTATACCATTCGACTTGCGCTTTAACACCTTCTAACAAAGTGGTTTGCGGATTATAATCAAGCAATTGTTTAGCTTTATCAATATTAGCTTTAGTACGCAATTGGTCTCCTACTCTAGCCTTAACATGATCTATTTTAATGGACTGACCAATGACTTGCTCAACCGCTTCTATTCCATCTTGTGTGGTATGTTCAACCTCTGTACCAAGGTTAATAATTTCGCCATCTACTTTGTTTTCTTTTCCTATCACGCTTACAATTCCGTCCACAATATCACCAACATAAGTAAAACTTCTTAAATGGGTTGCGCTACCTTCGTATAACGGAAATGCATCTCCATTAAATGCACAAGCAATTAATTTGGTGTACATTTTTTCTGGACGTTCTCTTGGTCCTATAACAGAATATAGTCTTAACGAGCAACTTTTAAATAATTGCTCTCTACTTTTTTGTAATACTAACTGCTCGGCAGTTAATTTAGTAACACCATAGTACGATGCAGGTTTAGGCGCTTTGGTTTCCGGAAAAGTTGCTTCTAATCCATAAATGGAAGAAGTCCCTATATTTACAAATAATTCTAAATTTGGGCATTGTAATGCATAATCTGTAAGATTCTTAGTCGCAATAATATTGTTAGTAAAATAATCTTCAAAAGTAGAGCTTGCCGAAATACCTGGTTGTGCTGCAAAATGAAAAATATAGTTGATGTCTTTTGGTAAAACGTCTGCTAAATCCTGGTTTCTTAAATCGGCAGTAATTACTGTAATACCTTTTTGTAACAGTGCTTTTTCGTTTAAAGTTTTCAGCGCTAAGCTATAATAATTATTAAAATTATCTAAACCAACAACTTCATGACCTAAATCGTGTAAACGCTCACAGGTGTGAGAGCCTATAAAACCTACTGCTCCAGTGACTAATATCTTCATATGTATTTTTCTGTATTACAAAGAAACAGATTTTTTTTCGATACTAATTTCAATTCTATAAAAAACAATACATTTGTAACACTAAAAAAGGTTTATGAATTACCAATTTACCATCGTCGTTCCTGTTTATAATGAGGAAGATAATTTACTTAGAGTGGAAAAAGAGTTATTAGCTTACACGCAAATAGCAACCAAAACCACTAAAATATTATTTGTTAATGATGGCTCAAAAGATAAAAGTCAAGATTTAATTGAAGCTATTTGTAGTAGACACGATGCTTTTGACTATATATTATTTAAAGACAATCGTGGTTTAAGCGCTGCTATAAAAGCTGGTTTTGACTACACTACCACGCCTTTAGTGGGATATATTGACTCTGATTTACAAACTGCACCAGAAGATTTTAATTTACTACTAGCACATATAGGCGAGTATGATTTAGTTACTGGTGTACGTGCTAACCGTAAAGATAGTTTTGTAAAAAACATGTCGTCTAAAATTGCAAACGGAATTAGACGTGCATTTACTAAAGACGGAATGGATGATACTGGTTGTCCATTAAAAGTAATTAAAACGGACTATGCTAAACGTATTCCAATGTTTAAAGGATTACACCGTTTTTTACCTGCTATGATTATGTTGCAAAATGGAAAAACTAAGCAAATACCTGTACAACATTTTCCTAGAGTTGCTGGCGAGGCTAAATTTGGCGTTTGGAATAGGTTACTAGGACCTTTAATGGATTGCTTTGCGTATTTATGGATGAAGAAAAAATACATTAACTACGAAGTCGCTAAGCAAAAATAATGAGTAATTGGATTATTCTTAGCATAGGCTTTTTAGCGCAAACATTATTCTCTTCTCGGTTAATAATCCAATGGATTACTAGCGAGAAACAAAAACGTGTAATCACGCCTACTTTATTTTGGACGCTTAGTTTAATCGCTTCATTTTTGCTATTTATTTATGGGTATTTACGCGATGATTTTGCTATTATGCTTGGTCAAGGGTTAACCTATTATATTTATATCAGAAATTTACAATTGCAAAACCAATGGAAAACATTTCCGGTTGGTATACGTTATATCTTAGTATTAATGCCAGTATTTATAACTGTATTTTATTTTAATAATAATGAAATTGATACTGTTAAGTTATTTAAAAACGAAGCTATTCCGTTTTGGCTGTTAATGTTAGGGATCGTCTCTCAGATAGTGTTTACATTACGTTTTGTGTACCAATGGATATATTCTGAAAAAAACAAAGAGTCCTCTTTACCACTTGGCTTTTGGGCTTTAAGCTTAATAGGGTCGTTATTAATTTTAACCTACGCTATATTTAGGGTCGATTATGTGCTATTGGTAGGACACTCTTTAGGTGCTATAATTTACTTCAGAAATTTGTTAATCTTAAAAAAGCAAGATGCCTAAATTATTAAAAGATTATCCAATCATCTTTATTTGTTTGCTATTAGCAGTTATGCTATTACCTAACTTAGAGACCATACAAGTAACTATAATGGAAGCACGTAATTTTATTACTGCTAGAGAGATGTTATTGGATGATCATTGGATATTAACTACCATGAATGGCGAAGCACGTTACGAAAAACCACCTTTACCAACATGGCTTACCGCTATTTCTGGAATTATTTTTGGTGTAAAAAGTGTTTTTGGAATGCGTTTACCTGCTATTATTATGATAATGATTTTGGCTGTTTATAGTTTTAAATTATCCAAAACCATATTAAAAAGCAGAGCACATAGCATGATTAACACGTTAATATTAATAACATCGTTTTACGTTATTGGTATTACTATTGAAGCTCCTTGGGATATTTTTACTCATGGCTTTATGATGATTGCAATCTATCATTTATTTAAATTTTTTAAATCAGAAAACACAGATTGGAAACATACTATTATTGCTGCTTTTTGTATTGGTTTTTCAATATTAAGCAAAGGACCTATTAGCTTTTATGCTTTATTACTTCCTTTTTTACTAGCTTTTAGCTTTAGTTTTAACTATAAGAACATCAAAACTAAAGTGCTACCAATTATTGTTATTTTGATATTATCATTAGTTGTTGGTGGCTGGTGGTACTTTTATGTAAGATTAGAGGATCCAACTACATTTGCTGCTATTACTAGTAAAGAAACAGGAAATTGGACCAGCTATAATGTTAGACCTTTTTATTACTACTGGAGCTTTTTTACACAAAGTGGATTATGGACTATTCCGGCTTTTATTAGCTTATTATTTCCGTATTTAAAACGACGTGTAGTTCATTACAAAGCCTATAAGTTTACTTTTTTGTGGACCCTATTTGCAGTTATTTTGTTATCTATAATTCCAGAGAAAAAATCTAGATATTTGATGCCTGTTTTAATTCCTTTAGCTTTAAATATTGGATTTTATATTGAGTATTTGATTCGTAAGTTTAAAACGCTCAAAGACAAACGCGAAACCATACCTGTGTATTTTAACTTTGGCTTAATTGGTTTGATTGGTATTGTGGCTCCTTTTGTGTTGTATTTTCAGTTTACTACACAATTAAATAATAGCTTATTCCCTTTTATAATATTTGCAATAATCGTGTTTACTTTAGGCTTGGCTATACTTTTTCAATTAATAAAAAAAGAGATTAAACATGTCTTTTTGTTAACTTCTGCTTTTTTTGGAGCTTTATTTTTATTTGGCTTACCTGTTTTCAAAACGTTTACAAGCGACAATTTTAAACCCATAACTACGCTTTTAAAAACACATAAACAAAAGCACATAAAATTGTATGCTATTGACTACGTTTCGCCAGAAACTATATGGCAATATGGAGCTAAAATACCTCAGATTAAACAAGGAAACAATGCTTATAACTTTCCGCTTGAAGCGGAATTTGGAGTTTTATCCAACGGAATCAATCCTAAAAATCAAGCTATTCTTTTTGAAAAATATAATATCAAAGAAATGGCTATTTACGATTTAAATGAGAGTGAGCCAGATAGCAAACAATACAAAGATCGATTGATAAATACCTACTATTATTTTACTAAAAAGTAATTATTTTAATTGAAATCTAGATTGTAAGTATTTATCAAGTTTATAAAACATAAATCCTGAAAGTCCACCAAATAGCATTCCGCTTAAAACATCTAATGGATAATGTACACCAATGTATATTCTACTATATGCCATAGTTATTGACCAAACAATTAGTATATAAATTAGATATTTATATTTATATCTTAACATTAAACCAGAAAAAATAGCGACAGCCATACTGTTACTTGCATGTCCAGAAAAGTAGCCATATTTACCACCACACCACGATTTAAGCAATCGCATGGCTTGCACTAAATCGTCCTCATGACATGGTCTAGGACGTTTTACCAAGAAATTTTTAAATAGGTTAGTAATTTGGTCTGTAAATAAAATCATTAAAGCTATAACCACTAAGGTTAGTACAAACATTTTAGTATTTAATTTTTTGTACATTAAAAAAGCTAAGACAGCGTAAAACGGAATCCAATGTAATTTATCTGTATAAAACAGCCAAAATCCATCCCATGACGTTGTTCCTAGGTTATTTAAAAATAAAAAAAGTCCTTTATCGTATTGTACTAATTGGTCTAACATAAAATTATTTTGCAGTTACCTAAACGTTAGGTTATTTATATCGTTGAAATGATTTTATGAATGCTTAATCTTCATAACGCTCCACTTCTCTATCGTAAAATGCGGTCGCTTCTTTGATTAGGTTTTCTGTCTCCATTTCCAACTCTTTTTCATCATGTTGGTCAAAATCTTCAAACCACTCAACTTCATCATCTTCTAGATTGATTATAAATCTAGGGAATTCTGTATGAATCACAAAGATTGCGTTTGGTAAATCTGTATTATCACCTAAAATGAATTTTGGTAATTCCATAATATATTTGCTTTTTAAAGGTTAGCGACTAGTTATTTTGAGAGTCCAAAATTAACCTTTTAGTTAGATAATTAAAACGTATAAACAATAAAATAGCAGCAGTAGTTAAGCCTGCTAGTAATCCTAACCAAATTCCAAAACTACCATAAGCATCTGCTTTACCCAAATACCAGCTTATTGGAAAACCAATTAACCAATAGGAAATAAAAGTAATAATTGTTGGTATTTTAACATCCTGAAGTCCACGTAAAGCACCAAGTACAATAACTTGTAAACTATCGCTTATCTGGAATATAGCTGCTGCAATTAATAATTGCGAGGCTATTGTGACCACCTCTAGATTATCTTTAAAGTTTACTGCATCATCAAAATCTACATATAACCTTGGGAAAAATTGATTAAATATTAAAAATAAAGAAGCAAAAATGACAGCAAATATAAAGCCCATTAAAAATAGCGATACAGCTACACGACGTAATTCTATATATTGATGCAATCCTTTTTGGTTACCTACTCTAATCATAGACGCAACACTTAATCCCATAGCAACCATAAAGGTCATTGAGCTTAAATTTAGGGCTACTTGATTTGCTGCTTGAGGGTTTTTACCTAACAAACCACTTAACCAAATAGCAGCAGTAAAAATTGCAACCTCAAAAAACATTTGCATAGCACTTGGTGTCCCTAATCCTATAATTTTTTTAAGCATTAATTTATCTAAAACAAAAAACTTAATATTAGTTACATAATCTTTAGACTTTTTACGACCTTTTAATAACCACCATAAATATGCGACCATAATAACACGCGACACTAAAGTACCATAAGCTGCTCCAACAATACCCATTTCTGGGAAACCAAACTTACCAAAGATTAGTAAATAGTTTAAACCAACGTTAACTAGGTTAGCTACAATAGTAGCATACATAGGATATTTAGTTAAAGATAACCCATCACTAAACTGTTTTATTCCTTGAAATATTATTAAGGGAATTAAAGATATTGCTACTAAATCTAAATACGGGATGGCCAACTCTACAACCTCAACAGGTTGCTTCATTAAATACATTAAAGGTTTGGCTAATAGCAATAATAAAAAAAGTAACACACCTAAAACGGTACATAAAAACAAACCATGTTTAAAAGCTGATTTACCTTTATCAAAATCGTTTGCACTGTCTGCTTCCGCCACTAAAGGCGTAATGGCAGTACTAAAGCCAATACCAATAGACATAGCTATAAACATAAAACTATTACCTAAAGATACAGCAGCTAACTCTGCAGTTCCAATTTGACCAACCATAATGTTGTCCACAAAACTTACAAAAGTATGACCCAACATCCCTAACATTACAGGAGCAGCCAATTGCCAATTATATTTAAATTCTTTTGTGTAATCAGATAAAACCATTGGGCAAAAATAAGATTTAAAGCTGAATTCTATTGCTTTTATTTGATTTGAAACAGACTATGTTTATTATTTGATAATACTTGATTGTAATGAGTGGTAAAAAATAAATCTAAATTTTTAAATTCCTGTAAATAAGCATTTTGAACTAACACGAATCTGGTTTTGCTACTTAGCAGATTTTTTAGAATATCTTGTAGCATCATGTCGTCCATATAATGTGTGTATATCCATTTTGAAGGAGAGGTTATATTTAAATTAAAATTGACTCTTAAATAACTAGCATCAAAGGAATAAAATTGTTTGTTTTCACCTTTAACGGATTCTACAATTTTTAGAGTATCTGCTAAAAAAATAGTCTCTTCCTTTTTGTATGGGATTTGATTAAATAAATACCCTCCTATGGATAAGCTTAAACCTACCAGTAGAAATTTTAAAACAGTATCCTTAATATTATTAATAGAATATATTATCAAGAGCATGATATAAGGTATAAACATTAAAAAATAATGCCCAAAAGTTCTGCCTGAAATTGAAGTTGATATAATTTGAAATACAAAAGCAATGGAGACAATAATCAAAGGAATAGTTAACTTTTTATTTTTTAAAATTGAAAATGACACACCGTAAATTATAACTATACTAGCTAATAATAATGGAATTAAATAAACGAGCTTGACACCAAAAGCATATATAATTTTTAGCACTTTAACTAAAATAGAACTTTGCTGAATGTAATTGTCAAAATTGAATAAGTAGGCTTGATTTATAAATTGGCTAAAGTTTTCCCAATTATAAATAAGCATTAAAATAATTACAAAAACAACACTTAAACCTAGTAAAAAAAGCAGACTGTTTTTCAATATTTCTTGCCAAGTATTTAGCCTAAAGTCTGACTTAAACATCAAATAATAAGCGACTAAAACTGAACCTCCTAAAATTTCGTTTTGTTGTGTAAAAAATATTAATCCTAATAAAACACCAAGTGACACTATACTGATTTTAGATATTGATTTTGTAAAAACCAAATACATTATAACGATAGTTAAATAGGCTGTAAATTGCCTAGTATTGTTACCACCTTGCAAAAACACATGACTATTGATTAAACAAATGTAAAGGCTTGCAATGACTATAGACAAAACTCCCTTTTTGTTTTGCTTTAATGCTATTTTGTAAACTAGTATGGTGCTAAATAAACCAAGGATATTTAATATTATAAAAACACCCCATGTACTATTGGGTGTAATCAAAAAACCCAAATAATTAAGGAAATAGATTATTGGTGGTTTATGGTCAAATACGTCTTTATACGGGACTAGACCATGATCTATTATCATCCCTATATACTGAAAAATCTCTTGATCGTAACCTAAACCTATATAAGCAGGAGTAAATGGAAAAGCAAAAGCTACATACAGTATAGCTAATAAAAAATACACCAATCTATTGTTATACCTAATGTTTTTTAGCATAAGAAATAATTTGATAAAATGATTTAAAACTAATTTTAAACAATTTTAAAATGCTAGTATTTAAAGTAGGGACACCAGTTGTACGTTCTGTAAATTCTATATCAATAGACTTTACTTTAATATTATTTTTACAAGCCATTCCTGCAACAATTATATTAGGCGCAAACGTATCGTCTGGAATACTTTTAAAAACAGTATTAAATACTTCTGTTTTAATTAATCTGTAAGGTGAATTTACATCCTTTATCCCTTTACCAAAAAATAGTTTAACTACGACATATGATATGTATGTCATTATTTTTCTAAATAAAGGTGAAATGCGGTTAACACGTTTACCTATTAAAAAATCATAATCCTCTTTTTTATCCCAAAACTGTTCAAAATATTTGGCTTTCATTTCATTATCAGAATCTACTTGAAAAATCCAATTAGCGTTTAAACTATCCTTGTAAGCTTGTAATATTGTTGGACCGTGTCCTGAATTTTTTTTATCTATTACTACTACTCTATCTTGATATTTTTTTTGAAGACTAGTTATAACATCTAAAGTATTATCCTTAGAACCATCATTGTAAAGTTTAATCTTATAATTAATATTAAGCTTATCAAGATGAGTTATCCAATCGACTACTACAACTTCAATAATTTCATCTTCGTTATAAATTGGCATAACCAAATTTAAATCTAACATCCCTTTTTTATTAAATTGTTGTAAGTATCTAATGCATTTTCAATAACATGATGCATATCGTAATATTTATAATCGCCTAATCGACCTCCTATAATTAAATTAGGATACACTTTTTTGACCTCTTTTAAATACTTAGTATATAAGCTTTTGTTAACCTCACCACCTATGGGATAATAGGGTTCTTCACGATTAGCTTCTTTGGAATATTCTTTAATTATAAGCGTCTTATCTAAATTATAGGTACGCTCTGGATGCAGATGCTTTGGCTCATGAATTCTGGTATATGGTATCTTTTGATTACCATAATTCATCACTGAAGTGCCTTGAAAATCTTCATAATTCACAACTTCAAATTCAAAATCTAACGTTCTATAATCCAACTCGCCAAATCTATAATCTAACAGTCTATCTATAGATCCCGAATAAATAATTGTAGCACTCGAATTTAATTGCTCTTTAATTTCAAAAAAATCGGTGTTTAACTGTATATCAATATTATTGGAAGCTAATAATTTATCAAAAATAGCAGTAAAACCATCCGTTGGAATACCTTGATAGGTATCAAAAAAATAAGACTCAGAATAGTTTTTGCGGAATGGCAATCTTTTTATAATTGAAGCAGGCAAATCCTTAGGATCACGCCCCCACTGCTTGATAGTATAACCTTTTATAAAAGCATCATACAATGGTCTACCAATAATATTGATGGCTTGCTCTTCAAAATTTTTTGGATTGGTATAAGATTCTTTTTTAAATTCTTGTTCTAAAAAGTCATCTACTTCAAAAGGTTTTAAATTAATATTATAAAATGAATTAATCGTTTCTAGATTAATGGGCATTTGATACACCTTACTGTTGTACGTGATCAAAACTTGGTGATAGTAACTATTAAAAGTAGTAAAGTTTGAAATATATTCCCATACTTTTTTATTTGAAGTATGAAAAATATGTGTTCCATATTTATGAAACTCGATACCTGTTTCAATATTAGTTTCAGAAAAACAATTCCCCCCAATATGGTTTCGTTTTTCAACGATTAGCACTTTTTTTCCTAAATCATTAGCGATACGTTCTGCAATTATCGAACAGTAAAAACCAGCACCAACCAAAACGTAATCGTAATTTTTATTCATGTAAAATGGTATTTAAACGCAAATAAATAGCTATATTTTTTATTGCAGAAATTTGAATTATTTTTGAAAAAATTAAATTAACTATGAGATTAAAATCCAAATTACTAGTTAATTTAAAACTTCAATACTAAAAATTAATAACATCAAGTTTAGCCTTTTCAAACTCTGCTACAATCTCCTCTACTATTTCTACAACAGGTTTTATATCGTGAATTAGTCCAGCTATTTGACCAATTTCTAATTCGCCTTCCTCTAAATCTCCTTCAAACATTCCTTTTTTAGCACGCGCACGACCTAATAACTCTTTAAGTTGTTCTGGTGTTGGACTTGTTTTGTACAACTCTTGTAACTGATTATAAAATTTATTTTTCACTAGCCTAACAGGCGCTAATTCTTTTAAAGTTAATTGCGTATCACCTTCTTTTGCATCTACTACAACTTGCTTAAATGCTTGATGTGCACTACTTTCTTCACTTGCAACAAATCGGCTTCCTACTTGCACAGCATCTGCACCTAAAACCATACAAGCTAACATTGCTTTTCCTGTAGCAATTCCTCCAGCTGCTATTAATGGAATATGTAGTTGCTCGCTTACCATAGGAATAAGTGTAAGCGTTGTAGTTTCATCACGTCCATTATGTCCTCCAGCCTCAAAACCTTCTGCAACTATGGCATCAACTCCAGCGTCTTGAGCCTTTAATGCAAACTTGACACTACTAACCACATGCACTACTGTAATCCCTTTGTCTTGTAACCATTTAGTCCATGTTTTTGGATTTCCTGCGGAAGTAAAAACGATTTTAACTTCTTCTTCTACAATTATATTCATGATTTCCTCAATGTTAGGATATAACATTGGGACATTAATACCAAAAGGTTTATCTGTTGCTTTTTTACATTTTTGAATGTGCTCCCTTAATACGTCAGGATACATGCTTCCTGCACCAATTAATCCTAATATTCCAGAATTACTTGCTGCTGAGGCTAACTTCCAGCCACTATTCCAAATCATACCTGCTTGAATGATTGGATATTGTATATTAAATAGTTGAGTGATTTTATTTGGCATTTACTATAAATATCTTGTGGTTATTATTTTTAAAAACGAAGGCGATATACGTTAGTTGTAACCTCTAGTTTTTAATTATCTTTTTAGTGATCGCTAAACCTTCAGATTCAACCTTAACTAAATAAACACCTTTAGACAATGCGCTTGTGTTTATTGTTTTATTGATTGCTGTTATCTTTGTATCAATAATTTTCTTTCCTAAAACGTCATATAGTCTAACTCGAGCTTCTTCATATTGACTAGGAATTTGAATAGTTAATTGATTAGACACTGGATTAGGATATAACTTTAATGTTACGTTTTCATCTTGAAACTCGCTTACAGACAAACCTTGTGCTAAAGCCAAAGATAAATCAGGAATACCATAGCCTAAAAAGAAATCTGGCGCATTGTATTGCGAAGCAGATTCACGAACTAACTGCATGATTTCGGCATTTGAAAGATTAGGTAGCGCTTGCCATAAACAAACGATTCCACCTGCCATAATTGGCGAACTAAATGAGGTACCATTAGATGTGGTAACCACATCCGAAGTTGTAATAATATAATTGGCTTGACCTTGGGCCACGACATCTGGTTTTTGAGTTGGTTGTGCACTGCTACCTCTAGAGCTAAATGATGCATAAGTACCATCTGCCTTTACAGCACCAATACTAAATACACCAGCTGCATCTGCTGGAGCTCCAACAATCTGCCAGCTTCCGCTACCAGAATTACCTGCAGAATTAACAACTAAGATCCCTTTTTGAAAAGCAATATTTGCACCTTTGGTAATGTAGGCTGTGTTACCATCCATTTCGGCAGGAGTATAACTGTAATTAGGATTATCAAAAGTGGTATATCCTAAAGACGAGTTTATAACATCTACTCCTAAACTATCTGCACGCTCTGCTGCTTCAACCCATAGACTTTCTTCTAAAGGGGTTTCAGTAGCTGCATCTTCTGTTCTAAATAAATAATAATTTGCATCTGGAGCAGTCCCTACAAATTGATCTTGTAAAAAACCAGCCATATCGCTTAATACCCATGTTCCATGAGAGTTTCCTGTGTAAGCATATACATCTGTGTTTCTGTCTACAAAATCATAACCTCCTAAAATACCACCATTATCACGCAAACGCTGAAAACCATTCATGGTACCTACATTGGTAAATCCTGCATCTATAACTGCGACGGTCATACCAGAACCTGTATAACTATCTGGATGTTGGTGCAAGTCGTCTGCACCAATCATCACTGCTTGATTTGCTGCATTACCATAATTAAATGTAGTTAGACTAGCTTCAAACTCATGCTTATCTAGATTTTGACTTATTCTGGCGTCAAAATTATCGTCCGCAAAATCTATACTACTAACTATAGTAGTACTATTAACGGTTAAGCTATTTAACGCCATGATGTCTGATGGATTACCTATAACATGCAAGGCATTAAACCATTTTGATTTTGACATTACAGTAACACCTGGTTGAGATTTGATAAGTGCAATGTAACTTTCTTCCACAGGAACGTCTTTAAAATCTACAACAACATTATGAGCTGCTTTACGATCCAGCGCTTTTTGTGTTAAAATTGTATTGGGATTTGCTAATGCTGCTGCGCTATTAGGTTTATCCGATAAATAGACCCAAGCATGCTCTTGTCCAAATGACAATGCCGAATAGGATAAAACGAAAAAAAGAAGTAGGTTTTTCATAACAGTAACTTTTGTTACTGCAAGTTAAGAAATTACACCTGAACCAACTAATTCTTCCTCTAAATACCAAGCAACAAATTGCCCCTCAGTAATAGCTGATTGTTGGTTTTCAAATTCTACATACATACCACTTTCTACTTTATGTAATGTTGCTTTTTGCAAAACTTGTCTATATCTTATTCTTGCTAACACTTCCATGGTCTGGTCTGTAGCTAATGCTAAGTCCTCTCTAACCCAATGCAACTCTTCATTAGATACAAATAAAACATTTTTATATAATCCTGGGTGTGTTGTCCCTTGACCTGTATAAATAACATTTTCTGTAACGTCTGTATCTATCACAAATAATGGTTCTGCTGTACCACCTACTGCTAATCCTTTACGTTGTCCTTTAGTAAAATAATGTGCGCCTTGATGCTTTCCTTTTACTACACCTTCAGCTATACTATAGCTAGGTTTTCTAGAACGATATTTTAATTCTTCTAATTTATTATTGAAGCTAGGAAGCGTTTCATTATAAAATGAATTATCTCTAGGTATTTCTACAATAACACCTTCTTTAGGCTTAAGTTGTTGTTGTAAAAAGTCTGGCAATCTAACTTTACCAATAAAACATAATCCTTGAGAATCTTTTTTGTCTGCAGTTATTAAATCCTGAGCTTTAGCTATTTCTCTAACTTCTGGTTTTAATAATTCACCAATAGGAAACAATGCTTTAGCCAATTGCTCTTGAGATAATTGACATAAAAAGTAAGATTGATCTTTATTTGGATCCTTACCTGCTAATAATTGGTGTACCTCTTCTCCGTTTTTTGTAAGGGTTGTTTTTCTGCAATAATGACCTGTAGCTACATAATCTGCACCTAAATCTAAGGCGATTTTCATGAAGACATCAAACTTAATTTCTCTATTACATAAAACATCTGGATTAGGTGTGCGACCTTTTTCATACTCGTCAAACATATAATCTACGATGCGCTCCTTATACTGTTCGCTTAAATCTACAGTTTGAAAAGGTATTCCTAATTTATCTGCGACCAACATTGCATCATTACTATCATCCAACCAAGGACACTCATCAGAAATTGTTACACTGTCGTCGTGCCAATTTTTCATAAAAAGACCTATAACCTCATAACCTTGCTCTTTTAATAAATACGCAGCAACACTAGAATCCACTCCTCCTGATAATCCAACAATAACTCTTTTTTTCATGACTAATTTTAATAGACTGCAAAGATAAGTCTTTCTAAAAAAAATCAAACACATATATATAAATGGAATGACTTAATAAATGACTGACAAATAAACATTTAAATAACTTTAACAAATCTTTAATTCTTTTTGTTTAATCTTTTTATAGTTTTGTTAAACAAACCTATTAAAAAACTTTATTATGAAAACGATTAAAAAATTATCGCTACTATTTTTAGCAACTTTTGTGTTATGGTCATGTAGTGACGATGACGATGCGTCAACACCAACGCCAACACCAACGCCAACAACTTTAAATATTGTTGAAACAGCTCAAGCAACAGCAAGTTTAAGTAGTTTAGTTGCTGCAGTAGTGGAAGCAGATTTAGCCATTACTTTAAGTGGACCTGGACCTTTTACAGTATTAGCACCAACAAATGAAGCTTTTGCAGAATTTATGTCTGATAATGGTTGGGCAACTGTACAAGATATTCCAGATGCAGCCTTAGCACAAACATTACTAAACCATGTAATAAGTGGTACGGTTACATCAACAGACCTTGTAGGTTTAGGTAGTGGTTACACTAATACTTTGGCTGATGGTGCAGGAGATAACAAAATAAGTTTATTATTTGACACTTCTAATGGTGTCGTATTTAATAATGTGTCTGAAGTATCAACTGCAGATGTTACTGCATCTAATGGTATTGTACATATTGTAGATAAAGTAATTGCTTTACCTACAGTGGTAGATCATGCAGTAAATAATGCTAATTTTTCAAGTCTTGTAGCAGCTTTAGGTGCTGCAGATGGTGATTTAGTAAATGTTTTATCAGGAGCAGGACCTTTTACAGTATTAGCTCCAGACAATACTGCATTTGCAACATATTTAAACGGAACAGCTTTAGTAGATGTACCTACAGATGCATTATCTGAGTTATTATTAAATCACGTTGTTGGTGGTGCATTATCGTCTACTGACTTAACTACTTTAGTTTCTGGATACACAAACACCTCTGCTAGTGGTCCTGGAGGAAACGCTTTAAGTTTATATTTTGACACTACAAATGGTGTTAGTTTTAACGGAATATCTACTGTTACTGCTGCTGACGTTGTAGGAACAAACGGAATTATCCATGCAGTAGATACTGTAATAGATTTACCAACTATAGCAACGTTTGCAACATCAAATCCTGCATTAAGCAACTTAGTTGCAGCATTACAATACGCAGATTCTGGGACACCAACTGTACCTTATATTACAACCGTTTCTGATGCAACAGCTGGACCATTTACTGTATTTGCTCCAACTGATGCTGCTTTTGGAAGTTTATTAATGGAATTAAACGCAACTGCTTTAACAGATTTAGATACTGCAACAGTTGACGCTGTACTAACGTACCACATTGTTGGAGCTAACGTACAATCTAGTATGCTAATAAGTGGACCAGTAACGACATTAGGTGGAGATATTACTGCAGACGCAACTAACTTTACTTTAACTGATGCTAATGGAAGAGTAAGTAACATTGTTACATCATTAGTAGATATTCAAGCAATCAATGGTGTTGTACACC
Organism: Olleya sp. AS48; assembly: GCF_038900355.1. Lineage (NCBI taxonomy): Bacteria > Pseudomonadati > Bacteroidota > Flavobacteriia > Flavobacteriales > Flavobacteriaceae > Olleya > Olleya sp. AS48. Next base: position 151,545 of record NZ_JBBMRD010000006.1, read on the forward strand.
CAATTGATAAAGTAATTTTACCATTACAATAAGAATATAAAGTCTTATGTAAATAGTTTATTCCCTTTAAAACTAACATTTTGATAGCAAAAAAAAACGCCTTAAGACATTAAGGCGTTTTTTAATTTATAATAACTAAAGCTTATTTTTTTGCTTTTTTATCTAAGTCTTTTTCTTCGACTAACTTCCCATCTTTATAACGTTTCCATACACAACATTTTACGTCGTCCTTGTAATAACCTTCTACAGCTATAACACCATCTTTAGTGTAAGTTTTATAAGGACCTTCAAACTTATTAGCGTTATAAGTTATTAGTTTCATTATAGTACCATTTTCTGCATACCATTTAGATTCGCCATGTAATAATCCGTCCATGTAATATGCTTTTTCGGCTATTTGACCATTTAAATAAAATACCAAACGTTCTCCTTCAAGCTTACCTTTATCATTATATAATTCTTGCGTCATAACTTGGTCTACATTTTTATGATAAATTACCCATTTACCAATATAATCATGACCACGCATTTTACCTTCACTTATCTTTTTTCCATTACTAGAATAAAAGGTTACTAAAGCAACATCATTATCTGCATTAAAAACCTTGGTCGCAGTTAATACCGCTTTATTATCTATATTTTTATAAAATTTGAATGTTCCTACTTCCTTACCATGGTCAAATTGGCCTTCATATCTAACCACTTTAGTATTGTCAAAATTCTTTTTCCAAGTACCATGACGTTGTGCATTAGCGTCAAACTGATTTAAACTTTGAGCCATCACTAGACTTGTGACAAATAAACAGAATAATAAAAAACTTGTTTTTTTCATTGTATCGTTACTTTATATCGCTTTCGCGGAAACCATGCCTTCCGGTTTAACGTTAAAATTAAACATTTGTTATAACAAAAAAGCTGCCAAACTAAAATTATAGCAGACAGCTTTTTTTATTAATTTTAAATAAAGAGATTATTTACCTTTATTTTTTTGTTGCATTTGTTTTTGTTTTTCAGCTTGTTCCATCATTTCTTTCATTTTTTTCTGAAACTTACTTTCTTTTTTAGGCTTAGCTTTTTGAACCTGAATATTAGCATGAATCTTATCTTCATCTAATATAAAATTCTTAATTACCAATAAAATACCAATACTAATTAAATTAGAGATAAAATAGTATAAACTTAGTCCTGAAGCGTATTGATTAAAGAAAATTAACATCATGATTGGAGCAAAGTATATCATATACTTCATCATCTTAGCCATATCAGGCATCCCTTCTTGTTGTGGCGCTGACATTTGGTTTTGACCAGTCGTTAACTTCATGTAAAAGAAAATAGCGATTGCAGCTAATATTGGAAATAAACTTACGTGATCTCCATATAATGGGATATTAAAAGGTAATTCTGCAACAACATCATAAGAAGATAAGTCTTCTGCCCATAAAAACTTTTTCTGTCTTAAAGCAAATGCAGTTGGAAAAAACATAAATAAAGCATAAAATACTGGCATTTGAATAAATGCTGGTAAACATCCTGCTAAAGGACTTGCTCCTGCTTTGTTTTGAAGTGCCATAGTTTCCTGTTGCGCCTTCATTTTGTTGTCTTTATACTTTTCTCTGATAGCATCAAGTTCTGGTTTTAAAACTTTAAGCTTCATTTGCGATAAGTATTGCTTGTATTGTACAAATGACATAGCTAACTTAATAAGTACTGTCATTACAATAATTGCAATTCCGTAAGGTAAAAACGAACTTAATCCGTTAAATAATGGAATAAATAAAAACTTGTTAATCCATCCAAAAATTCCCCATCCAAATGGGATACTTTCTACTAAATTATCATCGTATTTTTTTAAAATCTCGCTATCTGTTGGTCCATAATACAACTTTAAGTTGTTGTTAATTGCGGCTCCATTTAAAGCTAATGCAGTTTTAGTAGAAAATTGTTTTGTAAATACAGAATCTACCGCTTCGTCTTCTACTAAGTTTTTAGATGTAATTGAAACTTCCTTAAACGCTTTATCAGACACTAGAATAGTACTAAAAAAGTGTTGTCTGTATGATAACCATGTTACGTCCTCTTCAACCTCATCATCGTCACCCATTTGAGATAACTTGTCTACATCACCATCTGTTTGGTAGGTTAAACGTGTGTATCTATTCTCGTAACTAATACTTTGGTCATGTCTTATTGTTTTTTGTGTCCAATCTAAATTAATAGGATTTGACGTATTTATAGCAGACTCTAAACCTTGAGATTTAATGGTAAAATCTACCATATAATCGTTTGGCTTAACTACATAATTATACTCTAAAAATTTATCTTCTGCAGTTTTTAACTTCATGGACACTACTGTGTTTTCTCCACTTTTAGTTACTGTAGGCTGAAAATATAAATCTTTAGTATTTAAAGTACGATTATCTGTTGTTTGGAAATTGATATTAAATACCGAATTACCATCCTTTACTAAGTAAATTGGAATAGAATCAAAGTTTACAAAGTTTTTAAGTTTAACCTCTGATAAATGACCACCTTTTGTGTTAAACTTTAATGCTAACAAATCACTTTCAACCAATACCTCACTATCTGTAGCAGTTGTAGTCGCTAAAGAATAAGCAAAATCACCGATTTTTGATTGTAATGCTGCTACTTGAGTAGAGTCCTTTGGTTTAGAAAAATCTAATGCAGTAGTAACTTTAGTCTCTGATGGAGCTGTAGCATTTACTTTTTTCTGAGCCTCAATTTGAGCTTGCTTTTCTAACTCTTGCGCTTTAAGCTCTTCAGGAGATGGCTGGTTTTGCCACATCATGAATAATAAGATTCCGAAAATTAATACAAATCCTATTATCGACTTAACGTCTAGTTTTTTTTCTTCCATAATTGTTTGGTTCCTCTAACTTATTCAAGGAATAATTAATTAGTCAAATATACGACCACTTTTAAATTGGTGTCAAATTGACACTTATTTTTTCTTACTGTGCTTTAAACTTGCTTTTACAAATGCCACAAATAAAGGATGTGGATTGGCTACTGTACTTTTATATTCTGGGTGGTATTGCACACCAACAAACCAAGGATGAGATGGATTTTCAACAATTTCGACCAATTTTGTATCAGGATTATAACCAGTTGCTTTTAATCCTGCAGCTTCAATTTGAGTTTTAAAATTACTATTAAACTCATATCTATGTCTGTGACGCTCTTTAATATCTTGAGATTGGTAGACTTTATAAGCTATAGACTCTTTTTCGATATGGCAATCCCAAGCACCAAGACGCATTGTTCCTCCTTTGTCTGTGATGGTTTTTTGGTCTTCCATAATATCAATAACTGGATTTGTAGTCTTAGAATCCATTTCTGTAGAGTTAGCATCTGCTAATCCCATGACGTTACGACAAAACTCAATAACTGCCATTTGCATACCTAAACAAATTCCTAAAAACGGAATGTTGTTTTCGCGTACATATTTAATTGCTGTTATTTTTCCTTCTATACCACGCTCTCCAAAACCTGGAGCTACTAATACACCATCAAGGTGTGATAACTTCATTTTAATATTGTCTGCATTTAAATACTCAGAATGTACAGACTCTACATTTACTTTAACTTCGTTTTCTGCTCCAGCATGAATAAATGCTTCTAATATAGACTTATAAGAATCTTGTAACTCTACATACTTACCTATTAATCCAATTGTAATTTCAGATTTTGGATTTTTATGTCTTTGTACAAACTTATTCCAAGTTGTTAAATCAGGAACGTCACTATTTAATGCTAATTTTTTAAGTACAACTTGATCCAGTTTTTCTTCAAGCATTAAATTTGGCACATCATAAATTGTTGATGCATCAATAGATTGTATGATTGCCTCTTCGCGTACATTACAAAATAAGGCTAATTTTCTTTTTAGATCTGAAGGTAATTCATGCTCTGTACGACAAACTAATATATCTGCTTGTACACCACTTTCCATTAATGTTTTTACACTATGTTGGGTTGGTTTTGTTTTTAACTCTCCAGCTGCTGTTAAATATGGAATTAATGTTAAGTGAATTACTAATGCATTATTATCACCTAAATCCCATTTTAATTGTCTTACTGCTTCAATGTATGGTAAGGACTCAATATCTCCAACGGTTCCACCAATTTCAGTAATAACAATATCATAATCTCCAGAGTTACCTAGGATTTGGATTCTGTGTTTAATTTCGTCAGTAATATGAGGGATAACTTGTACTGTTTTTCCTAAAAACTCACCTTTACGTTCACGATTTATAACGCTTTGATAAATACGTCCAGTCGTAACATTATTAGCTTGACTAGTTGGTACGTTTAAAAAACGCTCATAATGTCCAAGGTCCAAATCGGTTTCTGCACCATCATCTGTAACATAACATTCGCCATGCTCATATGGGTTTAGCGTACCTGGATCTACGTTAATATAAGGGTCTAATTTTTGGATTGTGGTTCTGTAACCTTGCGCTTGAAGTAGTTTAGCAAGAGATGCTGCTATAATTCCTTTTCCTAAGGAAGATGTTACTCCTCCTGTTACAAATATGTACTTAGTTTCTGATGTCATGTTGCGTTGTTAAACGCGAGCAAATTTACGATTTTTAAGTAGAAACTGTTGGTCTTTCTTGTTTTATTTTTACAACTCTTTTTTATATTTTTTAAAGAGCGACTTAGCACTTACATCTATTAATTATTTAAAAAACCTAAACTTTGCTTGTTCACTTAGGCTTTGAAAAACAACTCATTAGATTTTAATTTCATCAAATTACTTAGTGACACCTTTTTTAACATGGTTATTAATATAACTTTACGTATTTTTTAGAATGATTAAAAAATCAGACCTACACAATGACTAACGAGCAAACTGCAATACAAACAACTTACTTTAGTATTATCGGAAACACATTGCTTGCGCTTATTAAGGGACTTGCTGGTGTTTTTGGAAACTCTTATGCATTAATCGCAGATGCTATTGAGTCTACAACAGATATATTTGCTTCACTATTAGTATTATTTGGTTTTAAATATGCAAAACGTCCTGCAGATGATAATCATCCTTATGGTCATGGAAAAATCGAACCTTTAATCACTTTTGCTGTTGTTGCCTTTTTAGTTGTGTCTGCGACCATTATTGCATCAGAGAGTATTCATAATATTTTAACACCTCATAAAACACCTAAATCATGGACACTAATTGTTTTAGGTGTGATTATTATTTGGAAAGAAATAGCGTTTCAGATTGTAATAAAAAAAAGTAAACAAACCAATAGCTCATCATTAAAAGCAGACGCTTGGCACCATCGTAGTGATGCTATAACGTCAGTGATGGCATTTATTGGTATCTCTATAGCAATAGTATTTGGTAAAGGATTTGAAACTGCTGATGATTGGGCTGCTTTATTTGCGTCAGCCTTTATATTATATAATAGTTATTTAATTTTAAGACCTGCTTTAGGTGAAGTCATGGATGAGCAAGTTTATGATGATCTAATTATTGACATTAGAGAACAATCCTTAAAAGTGGAAGGTGTTTTAGGTACCGAAAAATGCTTTATACGTAAAGCTGGAATGAAGTTTAATGTTGATTTACATGCTATTGTGGATGGTAATATTTCAGTAAAACTAGGACACGACATTTCTCACAACTTAAAAGACTATTTGCGAGAACAAATTCCAAATTTAGGACACGTGCTTATTCATATAGAGCCTAATGAAAACTATTAATAAGCTTAAAATCTACTAAGAAGTCTATTTAGGATATTGTTTTTTTATGTTACGAATTAAATCTTCCAATCCATTTAATTTAACCGTATAAACGGTTTCTAACATTTCGCCTAGTTTTCCTTTAGGGAATCCTTTATTATGATACCAAACAATATAATACTCTGGTAAGTCTATCAAGAAACGGTCTTTATATTTACCAAAAGGCATTTTGGTATGTGCCAATTTAATTAAAAAATCTTTGTCTGGTTGAAGCAAATTATCCTTTAGATTTAAACTTGTTTACAGCTTTTAGACGCACAGCAATACTGTCCTTCCATTTTTTTTGACCATCGACGTTAATAGAATATTCGCTTTGTAAGTCGTACGTATTTTGCATCTCTGCTAATTGACTATCAATCGCATTATGCATATCTTGAAGTGTTTTAGCCAAATCTTCATGTGGCTTAATTGCAGCGATGCGTTGCCTAAATAGCCTTGCATGCAACTCTGTAATATCAAAATGTAATTGCTCGTGACCTAAAACGTGTTTATCTACTTGGTCTGATTTACACCAAGAATGTTCTGGATAAAAAAACGCTTTAACTAAGGTTTTAAAACCATAGACTTTATTATCACGTTTGTTAATAGAGTAACTAAAAGTAATACCAGATGCTGTTACTGCAACAGCATCTGTATCCTGATTAGGTTGTCCTTTAAAATCATCCCAATTAAGTTTGTAATTTTCACTCCAGGACAGCTCCTCCATTACATCACTGTGTAACAAGAAAAACCCCAAGCAAATAAATACGTACTTAAACATGATTATAAAAACGACTACTTTTTAATTTTTTACTTCTACTATTTTTAAATCTTGGTATTTAACAATGTATACTGTATTGTTGTAATACCCTCCAAATAATTTCTTTTTGTATGCAAATTTATTTTCTACATAAGTTGTCAATGGAGACTCATTTACAGAGGTATAAATATCCTCTGAAGTTACTAAACGTAAAACAACATCCATTGTTAAATCAAATCCTCTTACAGCGTATGTGTTTGGTGACTCATTATACATTGCTTTGTAACGTTTTGCAAAACTGTTATTTTCGTCTTCGCTAAAAGACTTATTAATGGACGCATAGGTAAATCCTAAATTAGACAAATGTGTACTTCTAACCTCATCATCCTCAAACGCACTATTTTTATCTGTAGTTGTTAATACGACAGACATATTTGGTTTAATTTTAGAATTTAAGATACTAGAAACATTTGATACAAATCCTGCATTTTCAGTTTCTAAAAAGACAATATTTTTACCTGGTTTAAGCACATTAACCATATCTTGATCAAATACATAATAAGCATCTGCTCCTGTCTTAGCAACTTTTCTAGATTTTACCATTGCTGCCTTAGGGAAAGACACCTTAAGTGCATCTGCTGTTGCTTTATTTTTCATATCAGAGACGATTATAAAGTGTGATGTGCTATCTGCTTTAAAATAATTTAATAGTTTTTCTTTTAACAATGCCTCGTCTGGTCTAGACTGAAATACATTTTCTTGTAAGTCTACCGTTTTTGTTATTGGAGATACTAATGGTATTTTTTTACTTTTTAGTGTTGCTGCTGCAGTATTAAAAAGTTTTGGCATTACTGGTCCAATCACTACATCTACATCGTCAAAATTATTAGATTGTAATAATGACACAACTTTACTTTCTCTATTTTCTGTGTCATAGACATCTACCTTAAGATTTATTCCTAAAGTTGCTAAACTATCTATTGCCATTTTTGCTCCTGAGTAAAAATCTAAAGAGGTACTAACATAAGGATCGTTTTTTATTAGCTTTTTAGCGTCGTAAACTGAGTCTGCATCTACCTTACTTAATTTAAAAGGTAGCATTATTGCTATGTGTTTTGTATTTACATCCAAATTACGTGTTGCTAAATCTGATGTATACAACTTCTCTCCTGCCAAAGTGATACCTAAACCTTCATTTTTTGCTCTAACATTAGCATCAAAAGGTATTTTTAAAACCATGCCTTCTTTTAAGCCTGTGGTTAAAAGCTCTGGATTTAATTGCTCTAATTGCTCCTGTTCTAATCCGGTTTTAAGTTTTAGTCTATAAAATCCTTCAGATTTTAAAACTGTGTAATAACTGTATTTTTCATCTATTGTTTTAACTTCTTCAGCTTCTAGATTAGGAACATTTATAACTTCTCCTGGTTGTAAAACAGCTGACATATCAGGATTTAAATCTTCTAACTCTTGTACTGTTATACCGTATTGGTAAGCTATACGCCATTTTCCTTCTTTTGGATTAACAGTATGTGTTTTTGTCGCTAATTTTGTCTCAACAATAGCTTTTGTTACTTTGTAAACTGGAATTTTAATTTTATCACCTTTACGCAAATTGTTAGCATATAGTTCTGGATTATGCTTTTTAATTTCCTCTTGCTCTACATCATATTTTTTAGATAAACTATATAGTGTTTCTTTACGCTTAACCTTATGGGTTTTAAAGCCATCTAATGTTTTAACCTCTGTTAATTTTGGTGATGTTTGTGCAGCTTTACTATTTGGAATAATAAGTACAGAATTTACTTTTACTTCTTTTCTAGCGTCTGGATTTAATGCATAAATCTGAGATTTTGTAACACTATATTTAGCAGCAATTTGCTCTATAGTTTCTCCTGCATTTACTTTATGCGTTTTGTAATTTTGCGCTTTCGCGGAAGCACAGCCAAACATTACGACTACGCTTAAGATATATATTAATTTTCTCATATGTTATTTATACGTTTCAAACTGCGTTAGCGGTTGTAATGGCATCCTTTTTTTTGCTGCCATATATGGCAAAAAAAAGATATAATGGAAGACGCGACCCTTGTGGTAACGCCCAACATTTTGATACTATTTTATCAAGCTTAAAAATTACTTGAAGTGACGGTATTACACTTTATTCCCACTCAATAGTTGCTGGTGGCTTACTGCTTATATCGTACACTACTCTATTAACGCCTTTTACTTTGTTTATTATAACGTTACTTGTTTTTTGTAAAAACTCGTATGGTAAATTTACCCAGTCTGCAGTCATACCATCAGTACTTTCTACTGCTCTTAGTGCTACACATTTCTCGTAAGTACGCTCGTCACCCATAACTCCTACACTATTTACTGGTAGTAAAATAGCACCTGCTTGCCATACTTTATCGTATAATCCTGCGTCGCGTAATCCGTTAATAAATACTGCATCTACTTCTTGTAATATACGTACTTTTTCTGCAGTGATATCACCTAAAATTCTAATTGCTAGACCTGGTCCTGGAAATGGATGGCGTCCTAAAAGGTCTTTATCCATACCCATACTTGCACCTACACGTCTTACTTCGTCTTTAAATAAAGCGCGAAGTGGCTCTACAATTTTAAGTTTCATGTAGTCTGGTAATCCACCTACATTATGATGACTTTTTATTGTTGCACTTGGTCCTCCTGTTGCACTTACACTTTCTATCACGTCTGGATAAATGGTCCCTTGTGCTAACCATTTTACGTCTTCTATTAGGTTTGCTTCTTGGTCAAAAACTTCGATAAACGCATTACCAATAGCTTTACGCTTTTTTTCTGGATCACTCAGTCCTGCTAATGCATCCAAAAAGCGTGCCGAAGCGTCTACACCTTTTACGTTTAAGCCCATTCCTTTGTATTGTTCTAATACATCAGAAAATTCGTTTTTACGTAATAATCCGTTATTTACAAAAATGCAGTACAGGTTTTTACCTATTGCTTTGTGCAATAACATGGCTGCTACTGAGCTGTCTACGCCTCCTGATAATCCAAGAACAACTTTATCGTCTCCAAGTTTTGCTTGTAAATCCTCAACGGTTTCTTGCACAAATGCATTTGGTGTCCAATCTGGATTTACATTTGCGATTGATACTAAAAAGTTTTCTAGTAATTGTTTACCATCTTTAGAATGGTAAACTTCTGGATGAAATTGAATCGCGTAAGTCGACTCGCCTTCTATCTTATAAGCTGCGTTTTGCACATCGTGTGTGCTTGCTAATAATTTTGCGTTTGTTGGTAGGTGTTTGATAGTGTCACTGTGACTCATCCATACTTGACTACCTACTGTTATATTTTTAAAAAATGTATCCTCCTCTACAAAACTTAAGTTGGCACGACCATACTCGCGTGTATTAGATTCGGCTACTTCACCTCCAGAAAAATGGGCTAAATATTGTGCTCCGTAACAGACAGCTAGCATAGGCTTTTTACCTCTAATTTCTGACAGATCTGGATGAAATGCATCCTTAGATCTTACAGACATTGGGCTACCAGACAGTATTACTGCTTTGTAGTCGTCTACGTTTTTTGGTGGTTTGTTAAAAGGGTGTATCTCGGAATAGATGTTAAGCTCTCTAACTCTGCGCGCAATTAGTTGTGTGTATTGCGATCCGAAATCTAAAATAAGTACTTTGTCGTGTTGCATGCACAAAAATAGTAATTGCATTGATAAATACTATTTATGATTTATGAAAATTTGCACTATTTTTTTAACAATTAACAAATACTATTTCATGGACTCCAAAATCGCTTTAATATCTTGAGTAGTTGTGTCTGGATTTATAAAGCAAAAACGAGAAACTGTTTCAAAAGTAGCTCCAGTTTTCCATTTGGTTGGTGTTACTAATGCAAAGCCTTTATCGTGATTTTTAAAAGTCCAATCTCTGTAGTCATTTGCTGTCCATCCCTTGCGTCTATAAAGTACACAAGATAAGCTTGGATCTCTTACAAGCTCTACATGATCCATATTTTTTATTAATTGTCCAGCTATGGTTGCTAATTCCAAACCACGCTCCACAGCTTCTTTATACCTATCTGTACCATGAGTAGCTAAACTAAACCATAAAGGTAATCCACGTACACGACGTGTTAGTTGTATTTGGTAATCTGTTGGATTAAAACCATGTGCTCCTTCGTCTTTAAAAATATCTAAATAGGAACCTTCCTGTGCGTGCGCTTTTTTAGCTAATTCTGGTTGCTTATATATTACAGCACCACAATCGTATGGAGAAAACATCCATTTGTGTGGATCAATGGTAATGCTGTCTGCTTTTTCAATTCCGTTAAATAAGTGCCTAACAGAGTCTGCTGCTAACGCACCACCACCATAAGCTGCATCTACATGCAACCATAAATGTTCTGTTTCGCAAATGTTTGCAATACCTTCTAAATCGTCAATAATTCCTGCATTTGTAGTTCCTCCTGTTGCAACTACCGCAAATAGACGTTGTCTTTGGTGTGTTGTTAAGTCTGAAATAGTTTGCTTTAAAGCGTCCCCTTTTAAACGGTCTTCTGTATCTACCAATAATACATCCACATCCACCACTTTAGCCATAGCTTTGATTGAAGAGTGTGCACCAATTGAGGTAATGATTAACCCTTTTTGATTTTTGTTGTCATCGTTTAAACTTCTCCAATACTCGCGTGCTGTAACAATTGCAGACAAGTTTGCTGCAGTACCACCACTAGTAAATACACCAAAAGCACCTTGTGGTAATCCTGTTAAGGATACAATCCACTTCATAGCTTCGTTTTCGCAAAAAATACCACCTGCACCTTCCATCCAATACGCACCATGAATACTTGATGCTGAAGTTACCAAATCAAATAAAATAGAGGCTCTGGTTGGAGATGCTGGCACAAATGCTAAATGACGTGGATGATCAATTTTTACATTGGCATGCATTAAGTGTTGCTTCCATAGGTTAAAAGCAGTCTCGCCACCAATACCTTTGTCTGTCACTGTTTCTCCTACAAGCGCTTTTAAAGTTTCGGCTTTTTGAGGTTTACCAATGACGTCTTCAGTTTTTGAAATACGATCTATTGTATATTTCATGACGTCTAGCGTCATTTCAACTAAATCTAAATCTATTTTATGCATACTTATAATTCAAGAATTAAAAATTGACCTTGCAAAGGTTTTAAATTTTTAATTAACTGAGGTATTAAATCTGCACCAAATTCTAAATATAATTCTGAAAAATTAGTATTACGTTCTTGCAAACTATAATTAGGAAACAATTGGTATTGTAAATCGGTAATACGCTCTACATGATCTTTAAGTTTTCTTTTTTGAGCAGTTAACAATCTTTTTTCAAGATGTGCCAACCCATTAATTTGCTTTTTTTCTTGAGAAGCTACAGCACCAACAAAAGACTTATCCGTTGATTCTGCAAGCTTATAAAGTTGTTGAAACTGTAATTTTAGATGTTGAATTTGCTCAGAAAAATCAATATCAATATTAGAAATTTCACGTACTTTTTTGTTAATAAAACTATCACGTTTTAAAAACAAGTCCTTATCAGATATGCTTAGTTTTTTAAGTTTATCCGCTTGCTGTTTTGTTTTTATTAAAACCGAATTACGTAAAAGTAATATTGGAAAAACGACATTATTAGCTTTAAAATTAGCTTTTAACTGAAACCAGTAAGCTAGCTCACCACCTCCACCAATGTAACATAAATTTGGCAAAATAACTTCTTGATACAATGGACGCATAATTACATTAGGACTAAAACATTCTGGAGCCTGGTCTATATGTTTTGACAACTCTTCTTTAGTCCAAGATATTGACGTGTTTAAAACAGAATATTTTTGATCTTTAAAAACTATACGTTCTCTTACATTTTTAGTGATGTAAAATAAATTTATATCTCTAGGATTTACTTGTATAGAGTAGTTTTCTGATACTTGACTTAATTGATTTGATGTTTCAGTAACTTTTTGAAATGATGTATTATTAAATAACTCTGTTTTAATTTGAGGTATAAATAATGTTTTAAAATCTTTATTATTGGCATCTATAATTACCAAACCATGCTCACCAAATAATGCATTTGCTAAATAATGTGTAGCTTTAGCTAAATTATCATGTTTTAAGTATGCGTTTTCAAATAGTGTTTTTAAAAATTTAGCATTTTGACCAATCCCTAACTCTTTTGCAAAAAGGTCTAATACATTATCTAAACCAGTAGTATCTAAATCTCCAACTGCTCCTGAAGCATTTTTGTTCCAACGTATCTTTTTGCCTTTAAAATTGAAATAATTTATTTCTTCAAAATCATGATCCTCTGAAGCCATCCAATAGATAGGCACAAAATTATATTCTGGATATTGTATTTTTAATTGCTTAGTTAAATTTATTGTAGACACAATTTTATACAAAAAATATAATGGTCCTGTAAATAAATTTAGCTGATGACCTGTTGTAATTGTAAAGGTTTTATTGTCTGCTAATAACCTAATGTTAGTGTCTGTAGCTTCTGAAGTTTCCAGAAGGTTATATTGCTCTTGCAAAGTTTTTACTAAGACAACTCTACCTTCTTGAGAAAAATTATCTTGCTTCTGTTTTATTTGAGCTTTAAAGTTTTTGATATTAGGAAACCTATTATAAAACGGTTTTAGTGATTCAGCTTCAGCTAAATAATCACAAATTAATTGAGAAAAATATCCAGTTTCTTTAAAGGGTATACAGTCTGTTGGCATAGTTACAAATTAATCTGCTGTAAAGATAAGGCAGTTTGCCCTTTAGTATGTCTTAAAATTAACATAAAACCCAAGAGTAAAGTGTTGAAATTTGAGTAACTTTATAAGATAATCTGCAAACACAACACTAGTGAAATCAACTGTACTACCTTTAAACATTAAAAACTACATAGTCTATTTTACACTACTAACTTGTTTTTTTGGTTTTAGTCAAAATATAACCGAATTTAAAGGAATAGTTTTAGATAAAACTACCAATAATCCTTTAGCATTAGCCGATTTAATTATTACCAACTCCAATGTTAGTTCTATAGCTAATAGTGATGGTGAGTTTACGTTAAAGGTTCCAGAAGACCTGTTACAAAACAATGTAACAATATCTTATTTAGGGTATCAAAAATTAGAAGTTGCTTTATCAGAATTTAAACCAACTGACACTAAAATATATTTACAAGAAGCAGCCACAGTATTGGCTGCTATAGATATTGCAGCGCCTAAAGATGCAGAAGAATTAGTAAAAAAAGTACTAAACCTAAAAGGAGACAACTATGCTACTGAAACTGTGTTTATGACAGGTTTTTATAGAGAAACTATTAAAAAACGTAACAGAAATGCATCATTGTCTGAAGCCATTGTTAGCATTAATAAATCGTCTTATAACTCTAGCAAAAATGACGATGTTACTTTAATAAAGGCTAGAAAAAACACGGATTACTCAAGGTTAGATACCATAGCACTTAAAATTCAAGGAGGTCCCTTTAGCAGTTTACACACTGACATTATTAAGTATCCTGAATACATTTTTAATGATGAAACCCTGAGTGACTACACGTTTACTTTTGGTAGATCTACTCAGGTTGATAATCAATTAGTTTATGTTGTAAATTTTAAACAAAAAGAAAATGTTTATAGACCTTTGTATTATGGCACACTTTTTATTGACGCTAATAATTATGCTTTAACTAGTGCTGTCTTTAATTTAAATGTTGAAAATCAAACCGAAGCTACCAAATTATTTGTTAGAAAAAAACCAAGAAAAGCTAATGTATATCCAACTGAAGCTGCTTACAAGGTTAATTACAGAACAAAAGATGGCAAATGGTATTTTGCTTATAGCAATATATTAATCTCTTTTAAAGTTAATTGGGATAACCGATGGTTTAATAGTAGATATACATTACAAAGTGAAATGGCTATAACAGATTGGAATATTAATAAGAATTTATTAACCAATACACAGTCTAAAAAACTTAAACAAAATAGTATTTTACAAGACCAAGTTTCCGGCTTTAGAGATCCCGATTTTTGGGGTGAATATAATATTATAGAGCCTGAAAAACCTATTGAAACTGCTATTAAGAAAATTAAAAGGCAAGTCGAAAAAAACTAGATTATTTTACTTTTGGTGATTGATTATAATATTAAAATAATTTGGATCGTAAAACGTTTTAAGCGTATTATATTTTTGCTGATCTGTAATACTATCTGCTACTTGCAGAATTTTTAAATTATGCTCATATATACGCCAAATTAACTCAGAGCAATAATGCTCAGTAGTATCTTTATAATTAAAGCTATGATCAAACGGTAATTGTTTTTTATAGTAATAATCAATTTGCTTTACAATTTTACTTTGTTTAATTGTATCTATATTTTTTAATCTAGTGACTAAAATAGTGCTGTCATGAGAATTGTGCACAAAAGAATCTATTGCCTGCAAACGTAAACCATCCTGATTAGATACGCTACTTGACAGCGCATGTGCTATTTTTAAACTATCATTTTGCTTGATTACAACACCTAAATGCGTGACATCATAGTCCTCACTCATCATTTTAGAAATCATTGTACTTACAAAACCATAACCTCGTCGTAAAATAATATCTCCAGTTTGAAGTTTAGCTTTTTCTTTAGGCGATAATTTATACAAAAAAGACGATTCATACGGTCTGTTTGAATCGTCTTTAAAAAATTTATATGCTAAAAAAATAACAGCTAAGACTAGTGATATTTTTATAGTGGTTTTTAACATTTACTCTGCAGCCTCATAATCATCTTCCTCAATCATTTCCTCATCCATATCGTCATCAGACTCCATATCAGGATTTCCTGTTTCTTTATTAGCTTTATCTAAGCCTTCTTTATTCATTGACTCTTTGTCCATACTTACCAACCATTTTCCTTCTTCTTTAATAAGATTCATTGGCATGTCTTGATCTTTTTCATCTTGACTACTTGACATTTTTACAGTACATACTGCTTTGTCTCCATCAATTTTAGTATCAACTACTTTAAAAGAAATATCTGCTTCTTTCATCTTATCTGCAAATTGATCTTTTGCGCCAAAAGACTCTAGCATAGACAACATAGATTTTGTGTCTGTAGTTGCATGTTTTTTAGCTGTTTCAAAATCTCCAGAATACATAGCTTCTAAAAAGCTAATTGTAGCACCTTCTGGTCCTCCACCACCACAAGCTGTTAACATAAAAAAGCAAGCTACTACTACTGTTTTTAATACTGATTTTTTCATTTTTTGGTTTGTTTAGTTTTGTAAATATACTTTTTTAGATTTAACATTCAAATTGTTTTATTTTGAATACCTTAATTTAAGCTTTTACTAACTCACCATAAAGATCAAAATCTTCAGCTTCAGTCACTTTAATATTGTAATATTCTCCTGTTTTTAAATACGTGTCAGTTGCATCAATTAACACTTCATTATCTACATCTGGACTATCAAACTCAGTACGACCTACAAAATAAGTACCTTCCTTACGGTCTATAACAATTTTAAAGGTTTCTCCAATTTTTTCTTGATTTAACTCCCAAGAAATCTGAGATTGAATTTCCATAATTTGGTTAGCCCTGTCTTGTTTCACTTCTTGTGGCACATCGTCTTCCAAGTTATAGGCATGTGTGTTTTCTTCATGAGAATAAGTAAAACAACCTAAACGCTCAAAACGCATATCTTTTACCCACTGTTTCAATTCTTGAAAATGTGCTTCCGTTTCGCCTGGATAACCAACAATTAATGTTGTTCTAATAGTCATCTCTGGGACTATAGCTCTAAACTGCTTAATTAGGTTTGTTGTTTTTTCTTTGGTAGTACCACGACGCATACTTTTAAGTAAATCGTCACTAATATGTTGTAATGGAATATCTAAATAATTACAAATTTTTGGCTCTCGCTTCATTAAATCTAACACATCCATTGGGAAACCTGTCGGAAAAGCATAATGCAATCTAATCCATTCAATACCTTCAACTTTAACTAAGTTTTCAAGTAACTCTGCTAAGTTTCGTTTTTTGTATAAATCTAAACCGTAATACGTTAAATCTTGGGCTATTAAGATTAACTCTTTAACGCCATTTGCTGCTAACTTTTCAGCTTCCGTAACTAAGTTTTCAATTGGTGTAGATTTGTGCTTACCTCTCATTAAAGGAATCGCACAAAAACTACATGGTCTATCACAACCTTCTGCAATTTTTAAATAGGCATAGTTTTTAGGTGTAGTTGTTAAACGCTCTCCTATTAACTCATGTTTATAATCTGCACCTAAAGCTTTAAGTAAACCTGGCAACTCTGTAGTCCCAAAATATTGGTCTACATTAGGTATATCTTTTTGTAATTCTGGCTTATAACGCTCACTTAAACATCCCGTTACAAAGACTTTATCAACCTCTCCATCTTCCTTTTTTTGCATGTACTCTAAAATAGTGTTCACGCTTTCCTCCTTTGCATTATTAATAAAACCACAGGTATTAATAACTACTACGTTACCTTCTTCCTCATGCACAACTTCTTTTCCGTTAGCTTTTAATTGTCCCATTAGGACTTCGCTATCGTAGACATTTTTACTACAACCTAAAGTTATTACGTTGATTTTGTTCTTTTTAAGTGACTTTGTTCTCATACCTCATTTTTGGATTGCAAAGATACTATCAAATTTTAATATAACAGATATTAAACCATTTTGATTTATATTGGTCAAATAAAAAACTAATAGTATGAAACCAATCTATTTAATTTTTAGTTTACTAACCTTCATTAGTTTAAGTTGCACATCAAAAGATGACACTGATTTAAAAGAAAATCATGATGCGCAAAACATATATTTCCCTCCTTTGGATAGTGATACTTGGGAGACTAAAACACCTTCCGAGTTACAATTGAATACTTCAGCTTTAGGTGAATTATCTTCATTTTTAGAAAACACAAACACCAAATCGTTTATAATTTTACATAAAGGAAAAATTGCTTTTGAGCAGTATTTTAATGATCATGCTTTAACTGATCCTTGGTATTGGGCAAGTGCAGGAAAAACATTAACTTCAACTGTTACAGGTATTGCTCAAGACCAAGGATTATTAGAGATAAGCAGCAAAGTGTCCGATTATTTAGGAACAAATTGGACTAGTGAAACTTTAGAACAAGAACAACTAATTACATGCCAAAATCTGTTATCCATGGACTCTGGTTTGGATGATAGTCTAGGCGATAGTGTTGCACCAGAAAATTTGCAATATATTGCAAACGCAAGTAATCGTTGGGCATACCACAATGTATACGTCAAATTACAAGATGTTGTTGCTGCAGTTAGTAATCAAAGTTGGTCTGATTATTTTAATGAGAACTTAAAAAATAAAATTGGTATGACAGGTACTTGGATTACTATAGGAGACTTAAGCGTTTATTGGAGTACTACCAGAAGTATGGCTAGATTTGGTTTAATGATTTATGCAAATGGCCAGTGGGATAACCAACAAATTGTATCTGATGCATTTTTAAATCAAGCAACAAACACTTCACAAAGTATTAATGAGGCTTATGGCTATCTATGGTGGTTAAATGGTAAGTCTAGCTATCATCTACCACAAACTCAGGTTGAATTTACGGGTGAATTAATTCCTAATGGTCCAAGCGATATGTATTGTGCTTTGGGTAAAAATGACCAAAAACTATACATTGTACCAAGTAAAGATTTGGTTATTGTAAGAATGGGAGAAGCAGCTGACGACTCTAATTTTGCTTTATCAAGTTATGATAATGCGCTTTGGGAGAAATTAAATAATGTATTTAATTAATAAATTTATATTCCATAAGGATTAATGCTGTATAGTCCATCAAATACAATATTAGGATAGAAAAAATAGAATAAACAGATTGTAAAAATCAAAGTAATTATTACCTTATTAAGTGTTTCTTTTAATAGACTTCTCCAACAATACCAAATACAAAATGCAAAAAGCGGTATTATAACTACTAAAGGAAAAAGCGAATAGTAGATTAATTCTTCAGGAATTAAAGGACTTTTAGGTTGTATAAAAAAATTTATAGCGAAAACCACATGACTACAAATTGCTACTAACAAATAAAGTATTATAAATACAGTAATAATTCTAAAAATTCGATCGGAATTAAAAGACATGCTTATTTAAAGAAAGAATCTACGAACTCAAACTTATTAAACACTTGCAAATCTTCAATACCTTCTCCAACACCAATATATTTTACAGGAATTTGAAATTGATCACTTATACCTATCACAACACCACCTTTAGCAGTACCATCTAATTTAGTAACTGCAAGGCTTGTAACCTCTGTTGCAGCAGTAAATTGCTTGGCTTGTTCAAAAGCATTTTGACCAGTACTACCATCTAAAACTAATAATACATCGTGTGGCGCATCACCAACAACTTTTTGCATGACACGTTTAACTTTAGTAAGCTCATTCATTAAGTTAACCTTATTGTGTAAACGACCAGCAGTATCAATAATAATAACATCTGCATTTTGATTAACTCCAGATTGTAAGGCATCAAATGCAACTGAAGCTGGATCGCTTCCCATATCTTGACGTACCATAGGTACATCTACACGATCTGCCCAAACTTGTAATTGATCAATAGCTGCAGCTCTAAAAGTATCTGCTGCACCTAAAACTACTTTTAACCCTTGTTTTTTAAATTGATAAGCTAATTTACCAATAGTGGTTGTTTTACCAACTCCATTAACACCAACAACCATTAAAACATATGGTGTCTTAGATCCATCTTGTTGTTTAGGTAATTGCGGAATTTTATATTCTGTATCTTCACCAGAGTTAGTTTCTGACAGTAAGCCTGCAATTTCCTCTCGTAATATCCTATTAAGCTCATCTGTACCAAGATATTTATCCTTAGATACTCTAGCTTCAATACGTTGTATTATTTTTAAAGTGGTATTAACACCAACATCACTTGAGACTAATACTTCTTCCAAATTATCTAAAACTGCATCATCTACTTTAGACTTTCCAGCGACAGCTTTACTTAATTTACCTAAAAAGCTTGTACTTGATTTTTCTAAGCCTTTATCTAAGGTTTCTTTTTTTTCTGAAGAAAATATTTTTTTAAAAAAACTCATTTCAAATTATTGTTTTTGTTTATATACTGATCCCTAAAAAGAGATCAAGGTTTAATATACTTTAATAATTATAAGTAAATCTATCACTTATAAATGTATATTTTACAACTTTAAATTGATGTTGTATACTATTAATCACTTTATATAATAATCAACATAACAATTATGAAGCCTAATTTACAGGACTGCTACATTGTCATATTTATATAATGTAAAGTAACGTAATATTTTAAAAACAAAAAAGCCACTTTCCAAAGGTAAGCAGCTTAATACTATATTAAAATAGAGTAAAATTATTTCTTATCTAAGAAATCTTTTACTAATTCAGGTGACATGATTGACTCAACAAACATGTAAGCTCCTGTTTTTGGAGACTTCACCATTTTAATTGCTTTTGATAATCTTTTAGACGATGTCTGTAAAGATGCTACGGTTTTCTTTGCCATGACTTATATGTTTTAGTATTCCTTAAAGGGAATATTATTTAATTTCTTTGTGTACGGTCATTTTCTTCAAGATAGGATTGAATTTTTTAATTTCCATTCTATCAGGAGTGTTCTTTTTGTTCTTCGTTGTAATATAACGAGACGTTCCTGGCTTTCCAGACTCTTTGTGCTCTGTGCACTCTAATATTACTTGTACTCTATTACCTTTCTTTGCCATAATACTTTAATTTACCTAATTGGGTAATTATTTTATAAATCCGTTTGCTCTAGCTTTTTTCAAAGCAGCAGCAATACCTATTTTATTGATTGTTTTTAATGCTGATGTAGATACTTTTAAAGTTACCCACTTATCCTCTTCTGGAAGATAAAAACGCTTTTTTATCAAATTAGCATCAAATGTACGCTTTGTTCTATTCATCGCGTGAGACACGTTGTTTCCAACCATTGCCTTCTTTCCTGTAAGTTCACAAACTCTTGACATTACTTTATAACTTTAAAAATATGTTATTAAAAATCGAGGTGCAAATATACTAATTATTTACTATTTGGCAATAGCTAAATAATTAATTTTCAAAAATTTCTTTTTGAAGCAACTCTAAAGCCTTATTTACTGTTTTATTTATGACGCGTTCTCTATGGTTTCCCATATTAAATTTATAAGCCTTTACTCCGTTTTTTGAAGCTATTGCTATAAAAACTGTTCCAACCTCTGCGTCAGAGTCTCCTTTTGTTGGTCCAGCGTTACCTGTTGTAGCAACAGCGTAATCTGTTTTAATTATTTTTTTAATATTGGCTGCCATAGCTTCTGCAACCTCTAAACTGACCACAGAATGACGATTAATCAACGCTTCTGGAACACCTAAAAGATCAATTTTAGTCTGTGTGGCATAACTAACAATTGCGCCTTTAAAAAATTCTGAAGCACCAGAATGAGACGTAAATTGCTCTGCTAATTTTCCGCCTGTACAGCTTTCAGCTAACGCTAAAGTTTGTCCTTTTTTTGTTAATTGTCTTGCAATACTTAGCTCTAAACCTTCATCATTGTCCTGAAATCCAACAAAAACATCTTGAATTAATGGTAATATTTTATCAATTTCAACTTGAATATCTAAAGCTAGATTAGCCTCGTCCTCACCTTTTCCTGATAAACGCAATCTTACTTTACCTAAACTTGGTAAATAGGCTAATTTAATATGTTTTGGAAGTGCGTCTTCTATAGCTTCTATACGTTCTGCAATTACGCTTTCACCTAATCCATAGGTTAGTATGGTTTTATGCAAAATATATGGTCGTTTATACTTTTTGACTAAATTAGGTAGCACTTCATTATCTATCAATGCTTTCATCTCGTATGGCACACCTGGTAAAGAAATAAAGGTTTTATTTCCTTTTTCTAACCACATACCTGGAGCTGTTCCAAACCTATTCATTAACACTTTTGCTTTGGTTGGCACTAGTGCTTGTTTTTTATTAATTTCGGAAATAGGTTGGTTGATGTACTTTTTAAATAACTGCTCTACGTGGAGTAAAACCTCATCATTTTGAACTAAAGTATCTTCAAAATAATCTGCTAAAGTATGCTTTGTAATATCATCTTTGGTTGGACCTAATCCACCTGTTATTATGATAATATCTGCATTGTTTTCTGCTTCAGCAAATGCTTTTAACAAATGCTCTCTATCGTCTTGAATAGAGGTTATTTGATAAACAGAAACACCAATAGAATTTAGTGCTTTACCTATAAATGCTGAGTTTGTGTCTACTACTTGCCCAATTAGAATCTCGTCACCAATGGTAATTATTTCTGCTTGCATTATAAATTAAAATCTTGAATAATCTCGTTAGTTGCTTTATCAATAGCAGCTAAAACGATGTTTAATTTATCTGTAATATCGATCTCTTTTTTTTCAAATTTACCCCAATCTTGCACCTCAATTATATCGTCAAGTATACCTAACTCAAACATATCAACTGTAGGTTTCATTTTGTGTGCTGTTTGATAAGTCAATAGATAATTTTTGTTTTCTACTGCCAATTTAAGCACTTTAGCATCACTTGGTACTTCATCTATAAAGGTTGAAGCTAAAGCTAAAATAAACTCTTGATCGTCGTCTGCTAATTCTTTTAGTCTATGTAGTTTGTAATGTTGTTCCATGTATTATTTAACTGTTATAGAAAATAGTTCTTTATCCTCTAGATAACCTTTTAACTTATCATTGGCAACTACCTTGCCAACTCCTGAAGGTGTTCCCGTAAATATAATATCTCCAATCTTTAAAGTAAAATATTTTGAGACATATTCTATCAATTCGTCAATTTTCCAAAGCATAAGGCTTGTGTTTGCGGTTTGAACCACACTTGAGTTTTTCTCTAACCTAAAATTTAAACTATCTACATCAGAAAATTCTGACTTATCAATCCATTTACCAATTACTGCAGCTCCATCAAAAGATTTAGCTTTTTCCCATGGTAAACCTTTATCTTTTAATTTTTTTTGTAAATCACGCGCAGTAAAATCTATTCCTACACTTAATTGATCATAATATTTATGAGCAAATTTTTTATCAATATGTTTTCCTAGTTTGATAATTTTAACTAAAACCTCAACTTCATGATGCACATCGTTTGAAAAATCTGGAATAAAAAAAGGTTGTTTTTTTAAAAGTATGGCATTATCAGACTTAATAAACACTACAGGATCTGTAGGTTTTTCGTTTTCTAATTCTTTGATATGATCTGTGTAGTTACGACCGATACAAATTAATTTCATATTTTAAAATTTATTATTTAAAGCTCTTAATTTAATTGCTGTCAACACTTTTTTAGTGTACAACGGAAAATCTGCATTAAGTAACCATCCAAAATATCCAGGCTCTTTGTCTAAAACCTCTGTTACTAATTTGCCTTTATGCTTTCCAAAAGAAAACACTTCTTGTCCTTCCTTATCATAACTTATAAAACCTGCAAAATCTGCAAATTTTTTGCGAGAACTAAATTCGGCTAAAAATTTTGTGTCATTTTCAAGTTCGTCATAACGCTCTACCTGAGCTTTTAAAACCTCGTATGTTGCTAACGTATCCGCTTCTGCTGTGTGTGCATTTTCTAAACTTTTATCACAATAAAACTTATACGCTGCACCTAAAGTGCGTTGTTCCATTTTATGAAAAATTGTTTGCACATCTACAGCAACACGACCTTTCATGTCAAAGTCTAAATCTGCGCGCAGCATTTCTTCCGCTAAAAGCGGAATATCAAAACGGTTAGAATTAAAGCCTGCTAAATCTGCATCTTTAATCATCGCATTAATCTCTGGTGCTAATTGCTTAAATGTAGGCTCGTTGGCAACTCTCTCATCAGTAACTCCATGAATTGCAGACACCACAGCTGGAATTGGCATTTCTGGATTAACTAACCAGGTTTTACTCTCTTTATTTCCGTTAGGAAACACTTTTAATATAGAAATCTCTACGACCCTATCGTTGGTAATATTGATTCCTGTAGTTTCTAAATCGAAAAAGCAAATTGGTTTTGTTAAATTTAATGACATAAAAGAATTTATTGGTATGGTTTATGCAAATATAATTCTAATCTGTTACTTTTACTTTGTAATACTTTGAAAATGATTAGAAACCTTATCCTGCTGCTTATCACTTTTACTACTATGACTGTTTACTCGCAGAACAATCATAAACATGTCTCTATAAAAGAAGAGGTAAAAGGAAAACGATATGAGCTTTATATTGAAAATACCGACTCCATATCCTATGATGTTTTTTTAAAAGTTGAAACTAATGATTTTAGACGTAGTAGTGAGCGTCCGATTTTAGAGACTATTCCTGGTAATAGCAAAAAACGTGTATTAACCATGGTGAAGCTAAATAATACCGAAGGAAAATACACCTACATTTTAGTGGTTAACGAGGTGTCTTATAGCCTAGAGATTGATAAAGATTTTGAAATTATAGATTTTAAATTAGACAGAGCATTACACAACAAAGAGGTCACACTTTACACTAAGGACGACTGCACGATTTGTCCTGATGCTAAACACATATTAACAAAAAACAAGATTAATTATACTGAATATAACCTAGATAAAGACACGACACATTATGATAAAATAATTAAAGAATTTAAATCCATTAATTCTAAAAGTGACTTTAGCCAAATCCCGATTTTAAAGATTGATGACAAACTTTACAACAATATCACTAGTTTAGACGAGTTTATTCAAGCTTTACGCGAAGGACTAAATTAACAAATACTGCTACCTAAATTGGTTTTAAATTAATTATTCTTAGCCTATTATGAAAAAAATATACTTTGACAACCTTTCTAATTTTAAGAATTTGTGGTTATCTAAAACTGTTTTTATAGTGGCACTATTATGCATCTTTTCAGGTTTTATTTTTCAAGCTACTGATGCAATTGATGACGTTTGGATTAAAAGAATACAACGTTTTGGCTACATACTTTTTGCACTTTATTTTTTGAATAAAGATTTTAGAAAAAACTATGTGCAATGGAACAAATTAGGAATGACTATTCGAATTAATAGTTATTTTAAAGAACACCGATTGACTTTTTCAAAATTTAAATACCATACGTTTGAAAATAATAACTTAACGGTCTACCAAATAGACAACACGTTTACTGTAGACCTAAGTAATACAAACACATCTGATACTGATCAATTAGTAAAAATTATTACCGACAATACAACTAATACATAAGCCATGAGGATTAACAGATTGTTTTCTAGCTTAGTCGCGTTATTAAATGTGTATTATATAGGTACCTGGATATTTGTTTTTAATACTATTAGTAATCAAACGGATAGACAGCTCTCTTTTTTAAACGGTTGGTTTAATCTTTTTAAAAACATTAACCAATTGGATATAACGTTAGCTGTTTTAACAATAACCTCTATAATTTCTACTATTTATATACATAAAACAAATTTAAAACGGTTTACCAAAATCGCATTACTTATCCATCTGCTATTTTTAGCCTACATGCTATGGTCACATTTATAAGATGCATACTATTATAACCTAATGTTATTAAACACAAAAAAGCACAATCAAATGATTGTGCTTTTTTTATAAAATACTTTATGTTATTTAAATCTCTCTGTTTTTATCCCAAGACTCTAAGTAATCTTTAACAGATTTAACAAATTGTCCTCCTAACGCTCCATTTACAACTCTATGGTCATAACTGTGCGATAAAAACATCTTGTAACGAATTCCGATAAAATCACCTTCTGGTGTCTCAATAACTGCAGGCACTTTACGAATTGCTCCTAAAGCTAAGATACCAACTTGCGGCTGACTAATAATTGGTGTACCCATGATGCTACCAAAAGTACCAACATTAGTTACTGTATAAGTACCACCTTGGATATCATCTGGTGCCAACTTACCTTCTCTAGCACGTCCAGCAAGATCATTTACTTGCTTAGTCATACCTACTAAGTTTAATTGATCTGCATTTTTAATAACAGGAACAATTAAATTACCATCTGGCAAAGCTGCTGCCATACCAAGGTTAATATTTTTCTTTTTAATAATCTTATCTCCTTGAACAGAAATATTCATCATTGGATGGTCGCGTAACGCCTTAGCAATAGCTTCCATAAATATTGGAGTAAAGGTTAAGTTTTGACCTTCACGTTTTGCAAAACTATCCTTAACTTTTTTACGCCAGTTCCAGATATTAGTAACATCTGCCTCAATAAAACTTTGTACGTGTGCACTAGTTTGAGTAGACTCTACCATATGATGAGCAATTAATTTACCCATTCTAGTCATTTCAATAACTTCATCTCCAGCAGCAACTTGCATTGGCGCTTGAGGTTTAGCTTGTTGTTTTGGTGCAGGTGCTGAAGTAGCAGGTTGTGCTGCTGCTTTGGCTGGTTGACTACCTCTATTTTCTAGATAAGTAACCATGTCGTTTTTTGTAACACGACCATCTTTTCCTGTTCCTGTAATTACATCTAGTTCTGATTGCGCAATACCTTCTGCTTTAGCCATATTTTTTACTAATGGCGAATAAAAACGATCATCGTTTGATGCTATTGGAGCTGCTGCTTGTTGCGCAACTTCAATCGTTTTAGAGACTTCTTTTGCAGCTTCTGGTTCTGAAGCAGGACTATTGTCTTGCTTAACTGCTTCGGTTGTAGCACCTCCTTCTCCTTCTGTTTCAATTATAGCTATGGTCTGACCAACCTGAACCACATCGTCCACATTAAATAGTACTTCTACTAAAACACCGTCAACCTCACTTGGTACTTCGCTGTCTACCTTATCTGTTGCAATTTCTAAAACTGCCTCATCTGCTTCTATAGTGTCACCAACTTCTTTTAACCATGAGGTAATCGTTGCTTCTGCAACGCTCTCTCCCATTTTTGGTAATTTAAGTTCAAATCTTGCCATATTAATAATCTAATAGTCTTTTTACTGTGTTGAATTGCAAAATTAATAAAAAAATCAATCAAACGGTTAAATAAGTTTAAAACATCAACTTAAAAAAACGTTAATAGTGTTTTTATTATACAATATTAAAAAATATTTGGTTTTGTTTTAAGATATTTTTAGTCTCTTTATTGGGATTTACTAAAATAACGTGTTGAGCTATCTTAATTAATGGTAAATCATCAAAATGATCGGTTACTACAGTATCAACGCGATTGCTACCCAATGTTTTTAAATAAGTGGTAACTGCCTGCTTTTTAACATCTCTAACATTTTCAAAATCGGATTTATAGTTTTTTTCTGGTGTATTAGTTGCCAAACACACATCAAATCCTTCGTTTAAAGCAATGATTTTTGAATAGCAATTTGGCGCTGCAGTTGCTAAAATTTTAATATCAAAAGTTGTGTCTTCAATTACTTTTAAATGGTTTTTATAATTTGACAAACTAGACACAAAAGCCTCATAATTTATTTTTTCATTTCCTTTAATTACCTTTAAAATAATATATTTCATTTTAGAGTGATTAATAAAGCCAAACAACCTTAAAAACATAGCTTTTATAAGATTAAAAAGCAGTATAACATTGAATGTTGTTATACTAAAACGCACCAAATATTTGATAAAAAAGTGAAAGGTATTAACGCTATACAACGTACCATCCAAGTCTACTACAACAACTTTTTTATTTGATTTATTTTCGTTTATAATCATTGGACCAAGGAAATCTTAATAATGTGTTATTATACAAATAATAATCTGGTTTTATTATTGAACTATCAATTGTCCAAGCTAATACTGCAATTTTTATTTTTGCTTTAGGAAACTTTTGCTGCAAATTACTTTTAACAACAAACATGGTTTTTCCACTATCAATAGCATCATCTATAATAAGCATGTTTTTTATGGGTTTTGCTATTGTATTTACTGTATCAAATGCTATAATATTATCTTGTAATTTTTCTAAATCTAAATTAGAAATTTTAGCTTTCACACTATTAGACTCTAAAATACGAAGCCAATTTAAGATAGAATATGGTAATATGGATAAAACAGGTTTTAAAAAGCGCTGTTTTACATTTGTAGATTGTCTTTGTAAGGTTACTACTTCAAATAAACTACTTTTTACATTGGGATGCTGTTTGATAGCTTCCAACACATGACCTCCTCCTGACAATATACCAACAACTAAATCTGGATTAACTTCAAGTTTAGAAATTAATTTAAGACTCTCTTTTTCAAAAGTTTCAGTATTTAATGTTAATACTTTCATTTATTTATAAAAAAAAGTTTTTTTAAAGTATAGTAAAATACTTTTAGGTATTAGACTAGTCGCAAAAGCTCTAACCAAACCTAAAGTTGCAGTAAATGTATAATTATAATTATCCTTAAGTAGCTTAATTCTGCTTTTAGTTTGCTGCTTTCTTTTTAAATTAGAAATACTATTTGGATTAACCTCATACTCTAACAATAACTCTGGCAGCACCATAGTTTTAAAATGTTTAATTACTTTAAAAAAATAAGCATGATCTTCAAGAGCTGGATAATTTTCTGGATACAACCCAATAATTTTAACAACTTCCGTCTTATACATTACAGCAGGATGGATAAATGGGTTGTATTTATAAATGGCTTCTTGTAATTTACTATGAGTTACTGGTGGTTTAAAATTAAATAAAAAGCTATTATCCTTTGCTGTAAAAGTAACGTAGCTAGAGACTAATCCTAACTTGGGATCTAATTGTAATGCCAGCAGTTGTTTTGCTAATCTATTATTTATACACTTATCTCCTGCGTCTAGTCTTGCTATATATTTAAAATGAGGTTGGATTAGAATATAATTTAAACCATTATTTAAGGCTGCAGTTACACCAAGACATTTTGTTTGCTTTATTAAGGTAATATCCAACTTGGACTTAAACGAAGCTATTACGCCATCTACTTGCTTCTGGTTATTACTACCATCGTCGATAATAATTAATGTAAACGGTTCTGTTTCGGTTAATAACGAATGTAATGTAGCAGTTAACCCTTCAATATTATTGTAGTGAGGCAATAAAATGGCTAATTGATGCTCCATTTATTAGCTTATAATTTTAATGAAGACTCAAACGGAATTCTATTAATTATACTTCTTCCTAAGGTAATTTCATCTGCATATTCCAACTCATCACCAACAGAGATTCCTCTAGCAATCGTTGATGTTTCTATACTATAATCCTTAATTTGCTTGTAAATATAAAAATTGGTTGTATCACCTTCCATAGTTGGACTTAAAGCAAAAATCAACTCTTTAACCTGTCCACTTTTTACTTTTTGGATCAAACTAGGAATGTTTAAATCATGTGGACCTACACCATCCATTGGCGATATTTTACCACCTAAAACATGATAAAGCCCTTTATGTGACGCTGTATTTTCTATAGCCATCACATCTCTAATATCCTCCACAACACACACGACATCATCCTTTCTTAATGGATTAGAACAAATATCGCATAGTTTGTTATCACTTATATTATGGCATGATTTACATAGTTTTAAATCATTTACCATATTTAATAAGGCATGACTTAAATTATGTGTGTGCTCTTTAGGTTGACGCAACAAATGCAAAGCTAAACGCAAAGCTGTACGCTTACCAATACCTGGTAATTGCGAGATTTCGTTTACTGCATTTTCAAGAAGTTTTGAAGAAAATTCCATAGCCACAAAATTAAGGTTTTTACTAATGATTCACGAATTTATTTTTGTTAAGAATACACTAATACTCAACAAACTTTTCAAAGCAATTTTACTTACCTAAAAACTTTTAAGTGTTATAAACTAAAGTCCTTTTTAGTAATTTTGTACTTTGGCACTGATAAAACCCTTTTATGACTTCAATACAAATACTATTATTAATAGCAGCCTATTTTGGAGTGCTAATTTTAATCTCTTATTTTACAGGTAAAGACGACTCAAATGACGTGTTTTTTAAAGGTAAAAAACAATCACCTTGGTACGTTGTCGCTTTTGGTATGATTGGCGCATCACTATCTGGTGTAACTTTTATATCTGTTCCTGGTTTGATTGCAGGACAACAGTTTGCCTACATGCAAGGGGTTTTTGGTTTTTTTGTGGGTTATCTAATCGTATTACTAGTACTTTTACCTTTATATTACAGGCTTAATGTAACATCTATTTATCAATATCTAGAACAACGTTTTGGAACAGTAAGCTATAAAACTGGTGCCTTTTTCTTTTTGCTATCTCGTGTTACAGGCGCTGCGTTTAGATTATTTTTAGTGGCTTTAGCAATGCAATATATTGTTTTTGAAAAATTAGGTGTTCCGTTTTGGATAACCGTAGTCATATCCATTGCATTAATCTGGTTGTATACTAATCGTGGTGGTATTAAAACTATTGTTTGGACAGACACCTTGCAGACCTTAGCTATGTTAACTTCTGTAATTGTGGCTATATTTTTGATTGTAAACAAATTAGACTGGTCCATAACTGAGGTTTTTAGTAAAGCATCTTTTAAATCAAAAAGTCAATTATTCTTTTTTGATGACGTAAATAGTAGTACTTACTTTTGGAAATACTTTATTGGCGGAATTTTTATAACCATTGCTATGACTGGTTTAGACCAAGATATGATGCAAAAAAACTTAACCTGTAAAAATCCTGAGGATGCTAAAAAAAATATGTTTAGCATGTCTGTACTATTGGTCTTTGTTAATGTTATATTTTTATCATTAGGTGCTTTGCTTTTTATTTATTCAGAGCAATTTGGCATTTCAATACCTGAGGTAGAAGGTAAAGTACGTACCGATTTATTGTTTCCTGAAATAGCAATGAATCAAGGGTTAGGTCTAGGATTACAAATCACCTTTTTAATTGGACTTATTGCTGCTGCTTATAGTAGTGCAGATAGTGCGTTAACCTCATTAACAACATCGTTTTCGATAGATTTTTTAAATATTGAAAAACTGCCACTAGCCCAACAAAAACCTTTACGCAAAAAAGTACATATTGGTGTCTCTTTATTACTGATTATTGTTGTTGTTATTTTTAATGAATTAGAAGGAAGCGTCGTTAATAACCTTTTTAAATTTGCAACTTTTACATATGGTCCTTTATTAGGATTATTTACTTTTGGTATACTTACCAAACGAAGCATTAAAGACAACTACGCTTGGATTGTTGGCTTGGCTTCCATACTAATCACCTATTTTATTACCGAGCTTCCTGCAAACTTTCCGGATAGTTTTATTGGCAAATACGCCTTCCATTGGGAAATCCTTCCTCTTAATGGACTTATAACTTGTTTAGGCCTGTATTTAATTTCCGCGAAAGCGAAACCTAATACTGATTTGTAGATAATAATACCAAAGTACAAGCAACCTCATAGTCTATTCCGTTTGCTTTTAATATTTGATATAATTCTGGATTTTCTGTACCAGGATTAAATATAACACGCTTTGGATGTAGACTAACTATATAATTGTAGTAGTCTTTTTGTCGTGAAGGATTTAAATATAATGTTACAGTATCTAAAGCGTCATAGTGTTGTAATTGCGTATCAATGGTAACACCAACCACCTCTCCTGCTTTCATCCCGTAAGCCACAGTGTCATGATTATACTTAACCAATTTGCGTAACGCAATGTTGCTATATCTATCTAGCTTTAATGAAGCGCCAAGTACTAAAGTTTTCTTATTCATAAATGTTAAATTTTAAAATAAATGTTATTCAAGCGTAACAGATTACTAATTAAGGCGTCTTTATAGCATAACCAAGTTTCATCAATCAATCAAAATCACAAATGAAAAAACTACTCACCATTGCTTTACTATTGGTAGCCTTTAGTATTCAAGCACAAGACAACACAAACGATTCGCCCAAAATAGGAACCATCACTGGTACTGTATTAGACGTAACACTTGACCAACCCTTACCTTATGTAAATGTAATTGTTAAAGACACCAATAACAAATTAATTACTGGTGGTATTACAAATAACGATGGGCAATTTGAAGTTAAGCAAATCCCAGAAGGCACTAACATTGTTACTATTGAATATCTAGGTTTTTTACCTCAAAATAAAACTATTGTTATTAGTAATGACAACAAAATAATAGATTTAGGAACTATAAATTTAGAAGAGGCTGCAACTAATTTGGACGAAGTAACTATTGTTGCAGAAACCTCAACAATACAACAAAAAGTTGACCGTAAAGTCATTACTATTGGTAAAGATTTACAGACTGCTGGTGCTACTGCTAGCGCGATTATGAACAACCTACCATCCGTTAGTGTGGACCAACAAACAGGATCTATTAGCTTACGTGGTAACCAAAACGTTAGAGTTATGGTGGATGGCAAATTGTCTAACATTCCTGCGGAGCAATTACTTAAACAAATACCGTCGTCTTCTATCAAAAGTATCGAGTTAATTACTAATCCAAGTGCTAAATATAATCCTGAAGGTATGAGTGGATTAATAAATATTGTGCTTCATAAAAACACAAAAATTGGATTTAACGGAAACATAAATATTGGTCTATCGCATGATATTGAAGCTAAATTTAACAGCTCCATTGATGCCAATTACCGTAACGGAAAATTTAATGTCTATGGATCGTACAATAATAGTGTGACTAAAAACTTTAATTTTGGTGAAATAAACAGAATTGAACAGGATATTCAGCAAAAATTTGAAATTTTAAATAATAACAAATCACACTTATTTAAGGTTGGTGTGGATTATTATTTAGATGAAAAAAATACGATTTCAGTTTTTACCAATCAAAACTTATTTGATGGTTGGGTTAACGTAAATTCTGGTATTAACTATTTAATTAATCCGTCTTTAAACGAATCTCAGTTTACAAGAAACGACAACGATAACAATTCTGAACAATACAACTTTAACTACAAGCATGACATAAATGATGAAGGTCATAGTATCGAGTTAGAAGTTGATCATGATACTTACAATGGTTTTGGATATACAAAAAACACTTTTTTTAGCTCGCAACGTCCAAATTTTATTGAAGACACAGATACAGACAGACAAAGCACAACTATAAATTTAGATTATAGCAACCCTTTATCTGAAACTGCAAAACTTGAAGTAGGCTTGCAAGCACGATTGTTTAATACCAATATTTTTTATCAATCTGATGCCAGAGAAACTAATCAATTAGGTCAATATATACCTACTACAACAACGTTTGATTACACTAGAGACATCTATTCTGCTTACGCAACATATGGAAAAACCCTAGACAAATGGAGCTACCAATTAGGTTTACGTGCTGAGACTGTAAATGTAGACTCTGAGGCTTACAAAAAAGATTTAGCGTCTAATGAGCAAACTAACATTCCGTTTGAAAATGAATATTTTAGATTATACCCTTCTGGATTTTTAACCTACACACCATCCGAGAAAAACGCTTATCAATTTAATTACAGCAGACGTGTAGATCGTCCTGGTATAAATCAGGTTAATCCACTACCAGAATGGAACACACCTTTAATCTCTCAGTTTGGTAACCAAGCGTTACGTCCACAGTTTACAAACTCGTTTGAAACTAATTACACAAGACAATTAGAAAAAGGAAGCATTACAGCAGGAGTATTTTACAGAATTATTGAAGACGAAATACAACAAGCCATATTAATTGACAGAACAGATACAAATAGATTAATTTTTACAGATCTAAACTTTGATAACTCTACTGCTTATGGTATCGAGTTATCTTCAAACTACAGGCCTACAAAATGGTGGAGTTTAAATGCTAGTTTTGATTTGTTTTCGCAAACCCAAAAAAGTTTAGCCGAGTCTTTTGACACCAATCAAAATATTGTTTTAAATACCGTTAAAATAGATAATGTTGTTTGGAATGTTAGAGCATTTAACAACTTTAAAGTTACAAAAGATCTTAGCTTTTCTGCTTTTGGAATGTATAGCGGAAAAAATAAAAACATTCAATTTGAAATGAATGATATGCTTATGGTAAACCTAGGTATGCGTTATAGCTTTTTACAAAACAAAGCGAGCTTTAGCTTAAGCTACAACGATATTTTTGATACTATGTACGCACAATTTGAAGGTGACAGACCTTACGCTCAAGTGGGACGTTTTAATTGGGAAAGTCAACAAATTTCTGGACGTTTAGCGTACCGTTTTGGTGGCGGAAACTATAAAGCAAAAGCAAGAAAACAAAGAGATGATGACACTAAATCTGGAGGCGGATTTATGTAAACCTATAAATAATACCATCTAGAGGTTATTTAGTAGCTAATAAACAGTTAATGGTTAGTGTTTAAGTTAGTTGCTAAATAAAAACCCCAAAGCCTGATCAGCTTTGGGGTTTTGTTTTTAACACGCTTTTTAGTTTATATACTTAACAATGTTAAATACATGTTAAATACTGATTTTCAGCGTAATAAAATTCACTTTTTGGCGTCTTAATAATAACAAGACAGTAAATCGTTTTTATTTTTTATTTGAATTAGTCTTCACAAAAAAACCAAGACAAAGATTTATAAAGTTAAGTTTAAGTAGTTAGTTAATAGAAAAAGCCAGAAACATAAATATATGTTTCTGGCTTTTCGTTTTATATAATCTAGGTGGCTTCAAAAGTAAATTAAAGCACTTAAATTGTTACCATTTAATAATTGCACTTCCCCAAGTAAATCCACTTCCAAAAGCAGCCAACACTACGTTGTCGCCTTCTTTAATTTTTCCTTCTTCCCAAGCTTCCGTTAAAGCAATAGGTATGGATGCTGCAGTTGTGTTACCATATTTCATAATATTGTTAAACACTTGATCATCCGTCAACCCAAATTTTTTCTGGATAAACTGTGCAATACGTAAATTAGCTTGATGCGGAATTAGCATATCAATAGCCTCTTTATCCATATTGTTTTTAGCTAATCCTTCCATAATCACTTCGCTAAAACGGACCACTGCATTTTTAAATACAAACTGACCATTCATATGCGGAAAATAACTTTCGTCATTAGGATCATTATCTGCTATAATATCATTCACCCAACGTTTACCCATTCCTGGTGCAACTAAAACAAGCTCTTCTGCATGCTCACCTTGACTATGTAAATGTGTAGATAATATACCTTTATTAGTGTCTTCTTCTCTAGTTAAAACTGCTGCTCCTGCTCCATCTCCAAAAATTACAGTTACACCACGACCTCTTGTGGTTTTATCTAATCCATGAGAGTGCAGCTCGCTACCAATTACCAATATGTTTTTATACATACCAGTTTTTATAAAATTATCTGCAACAGATAATGCATATACAAAACCAGAACATTGGTTACGTACATCCAAAGCACCAACCGTTTTAATATCTAAAGCGTGTTGTACTTGCACACCTGGACCAGGAAAATACATGTCAGGACTTAACGTTGCAAAAATGATAAAATCTATATCATCCTTATCTATTCCTGCACGTTCTATTGCTTGTTTGGCAGCTTTTACTCCCATTGTTGCAGTGGTGTCACCAGAGCCTTCTTTTACCCAACGTCTTTCTTTTATTCCAGTACGTTCTGTAATCCACTCATCATTAGTATCCATCATTTTGGATAAATCCGCATTTGTGACGATGTTGTCAGGTACATATTTACCTAAACCAATAATTTTTGAATTGTACATTAATTTTAATTTTATTAATTCTAAGCTATTTTTCTGTTTAAAAAAAATAGTATCGCAATTTACTGCTTTCATAAATAACGAATTCACAATTATTTTTTATTCGTTATGCATGCATAATACTTTTATGGTTATTTTAAATGTCATCTTGTCACCTTTCAGCAATTGGCATTTTTGTTGTCTATTACCTAATCAGAAATTAATAGAAGGGTTTCGCTTAAGCGGAACTTAAAAAAATAAACATAAAATCATGGCAAAAGGAAATATTAACGTTTCAGTAGAAAACATTTTTCCGTTAATCAAAAAATTCTTGTACAGTGATCACGAAATCTTTTTACGTGAGCTAATCAGTAACGGAACCGACGCAACATTAAAATTAAAACATTTAACTAGTATTGGTGAGTCTAAGTCTGAGTACGGAAACCCAATAATTGAAGTTAAGATTGATAAAGAAGGTAAAAAACTTCATATTATCGATCAAGGTTTAGGGATGACAGCAGACGAGGTTGAAAAATACATCAACCAAGTGGCTTTTTCTGGTGCAGAAGAGTTTTTAGACCAATATAAAGATAGCGCTAAAGATTCTGGAATTATCGGACACTTTGGTTTAGGATTTTACTCAGCATTTATGGTTGCTGAAAAAGTTGAAATCATTACAAAATCTCATAAAGAAGGGACTACTGCTGCACATTGGACGTGTGATGGTTCGCCTGAGTTTACTTTAGAGCCACATGATAAGACTGACAGAGGTACTGAGATTATCTTACATATTGCAGAAGACTCTACCGAGTTTTTAGAAGAAGCACGTATTAGCAGCTTACTATATAAGTATAACAAGTTTATGCCTATTCCAATCAAATTTGGAACTAAAGAAGTAAACGATCCTGACCACAAACCAGAAACGACTACAGATGCTGAAGGTAAAGAAACGACTGAACCTCAGAAAAAAATTACTGTAGACAACATCATTAACAACCCTAATCCAGCTTGGACTAAACAACCAACCGAATTAGAAAACGAGGACTATAATAACTTTTATAGAGAGTTATATCCATCTCAATTTGAAGACCCATTATTCCATATTCATTTAAATGTGGATTATCCGTTCAACTTAACAGGTATTTTATACTTCCCTAAGATGACTCAGGATATGGCTATGCAAAAGGATAAAATTCAGTTATACCAAAACCAAGTTTACGTAACAGATAACGTAGAAGGGATTGTACCAGAGTTTTTAACTATGCTACGTGGTGTGATTGACAGTCCAGATATTCCGTTAAACGTATCTAGAAGTTACTTACAAGCAGATGGAGCAGTTAAAAAAATTAGCTCGTACATTACACGTAAAGTAGCAGACAAACTTAAATCACTATTTAATAATAATCGTGAGGAGTTTGAAGCTAAATGGAATGACATTAAAATTGTTATCGAATACGGAATGTTATCTGAGGACAAGTTTTTTGACAAAGCAGATGCTTTTGCATTATACCCAACCGTAGATGGTAAATATTACACTTACGAGGAATTATACAATGCTATCAAAGCAAAACAAACAGATAAAGACGGTAAATTAGTAATCCTTTACACAAGTAACCAAGATGAGCAACACAGCTATATTGAAGCTGCTAAAGACAAAGGTTACGAAGTTTTATTATTAGATAGTCCGATTGTTTCGCATTTAATGCAAAAATTAGAATCTACTAAAGAAAACATCACCTTTTCTCGTGTAGATGCAGATAGTGTTGACAAATTAATTGCTAAAGACGAAACTGTAATCTCTAAGTTAGACGAAGACCAAACTAAAGCTTTAGATGCGTTATTAAAAGACGTAATCCCATCAGAAAAGTTTATGGTACAGTTAGAGCCAATGGATAGCAATGCAACACCATTTATGATAACACAACCAGAATTTATGCGTCGTATGAAAGAGATGCAAGCGTCTGGTGGTGGAGGCGGAATGCAAATGTTTGGTAACATGCCAGAAATGTATAACCTTGTGGTTAATACAAACTCTGATTTAGTTAACGAGATTTTAAATACCGAAGCTAAAGACAAACAAGCGCATTTAATCACGCAAAGTTTAGACTTAGCACGTTTATCTCAAGGTCTTTTAAAAGGAAAAGAATTATCAGACTTTATCAAACGTAGCTACGAGTTACTAAAGTAAATCACATAATTATATCGCTTACGCGGAAATTAAAAACCACCTGTAATAGGTGGTTTTTTTATGCTTGAATATCTCGTTTTTAAAAACTAACTTCGTTATAAATCAATAACATAACAATATCAATCAATCAATCAATCAATCAAAAAATCAATCCAACATGAAACAGGTTCTCTTATTAGCTTATGTACTTCTTATTGTAAGTTGTAATAACACAAATACACCACCCGAAATATTAAAACAAGACCATAATGTTTCAACTAGTAACGATAAAATTAAAGTCTTAAACTTTGGAAGCTTCCATTTTGGAGAAACCACAGATGCTAACAGTACAGATTTTGATGAGACTAGTCCTGAAGCCCAAAAACAAATAAAACAAATTGCGCAAATGCTAGCTGCATTTAAACCTACCATTATTTGTGTAGAAAATTTACCAAGCTTAAATGACGCCTTAAATAAAGACTATCAAGCGTTTCTTAAAAACCCAGACCAACTAGACACTAGTTTTGGCGAAACTAGTATGATTGGTTTTGAAGTAGGACGCTTAAATGCAGTTAGCAAATTATACGGAATTGACAATCACATGGGTTATAATTATAGCGTTGGCGATTTTTTTGAATCCAGTCCAGACTATACAAACGCTATAGATCCAAAAACCTATTTAGAACTAACTAATCAGCCATTTAAAGATTATCCTGAAATGGCTAAACGTGATCAAAATTATAAGACGATGTCTGTTTTAGAAAAACTAAAATTAATTAACGAGCCTTTACAACTGGATCAATCCATTGTTGCTAACGCAGACAAATTACTATATGTTGGTACTGAGGATAATTTTGAAGGCGCAGATAATGCTGCTAAATTTTATCATAGAAACATGAAAATATATTCTAATTTAAATAGAATACCAATGACTAAAAAGGATAGGGTTTTTATAATCATGGGATCTGCACACACAGCGTTTTTAAGAGAATTTATAAACAGAAGTCCAAAATTTGAAATGGTCAATACGTTAGAGTATTTAAAATAATGCAACACTAATTAATGATAAAGCTACGAGTACAAGTATAATTTTTCATGCTTTGATAGTGTCATAAAAATTACCGAACTTCGTTTTACTTATTTATAAGCTATCAAGCCAATTACTTATTCCAAGAAAATATTTAAATGAAAAAATTCTTATTAGTCTTATTATATCTTTCAATAACTATAGGATACGGTCAAACTAAATTTCAAACACTTTTAAACGACGCAAAAACAGAATTTAAAAGAATAGAAAGTCTAGATAGAGAAGCTTATGACCATGTCAATTTTAATCATATTGCAGATTGGCTTGAGCAAGCCATTTTAATTAAACCAAATCATCCAGAAGCAAGATACTATTTGGGATATACGTATAGTCGTATTAACGCTAAAGATGGTCGTGGTGCACTAGATATGGATTTAAACTTATTATTAAAAACTAGTAATCAATTAGAAAAAGTAATACAATTAACACCCAAATATACAGGTGAAATAATTGCATTAAATCCGTATTACAAAATTGGAGCAGAATGGGGAACAATGGGAATGAAGTACTTATTTGAACAAAAAAAAGATTCTGCAATATGGGCTTTTAAAGAAGGTCAAAAAAGAGGTGGTTTTAGTAAGTACACCCTTAAAACGCATCAGCAAATTTTAAAAAACTGCGATAAAAATGCCTTAATTATTTCATCTGGAGATATGTCTACCTTACCTTTATATTATCTACAAACTGTTAAAAAATATAGAAATGACGTTATCATAATAGATGTAGGTTTACTAAATACAAATTGGTATCCTAGATTTCTTTCTAAAAATAACAACTCCCTTTTTGATATACCTAATAAAGCATTAGATTCCATAAATTATATAAAATGGGATGACCAAAAAGTCACCATAAACAATGCACAATGGACTGTCACTTCAAGTTATGATGGCTATTTATTACGAGGAGACAGGTTATTATTAAGCATATTAAAGCAAAATCAATTTATAAAAAGTGTCTACTTCACTAAAGGGTTTGATCCAAAAGGCTATTTAGGATTAAACACTTTTTTAAATTCTGAAGTTTTATTAGATAAAGTAACTTTCAAAAATAAAAAACAAGACTTTAATCAATACCTAAAAACAATAACCAATCTATTAAGTGTTACTAAACTTATTGATTTAAACATTCCGAAAGAGCATGACATCATTGAGTTTTACAGGTACGAAATATTAACTAAAATCAAAGATTTAGTAGATAATAACCAAAAAGACAAAGCAAAACAAGTATTTGCAATTCTAGAAAAATACGCTAGCAATACTGTTATACCTTATAAATATGACGATTTATACCAAATGGAGGACTACTTCAAAAAGCACTTATAAAGGTTATCAAAACACAAGTTTAAGTCACTTTTCATAAGTGACTTTTTTTATATCATAAAAAAATAATACCTTTTATTAAAATGTATTGTAAAAAAATGTATATTTGACATATGTATAGCAAAGAACTCACTAAAGGAACATTACAACCTATCATTTTAAAGCTACTAAGTCAGCATGATAAAATGTATGGTTACGAGATTACACAAAAAGTTAAAGACCTGACTAAAGGCAAAATAGACATCTCAGAAGGTGCTTTATACCCTATTTTACACAAGTTAGAAAGCAATAATATTCTCGAGACCGAAAAAGTTTATATTGGCAAACGTGTCCGCAAATACTACTCGGTAACCAAATCTGGACAGCAAGTTATTATTGATCAAAGCCATCAGATTAACGATTTTATTAAAACCCTATCGCTAATATTTAACCCTAAACCAACCGTAAAATGAGACTATCAGATCAAAATATAGACTACATAACGACCAATTTAGAGTTATATGGTTTAAAAAATCAAGACTTAAAGGAAGATATCTTGGACCACATTTGCACTTATCTAGAAAACGAAGAACAGCTTAGTTTTGACGAGGCTTACAAAATAGCAATTCAGCAATTTGGAGGCTACTTATCCATTACCCAAATACAACAAGAAACCAACGCACAACTGTATTTTAAATCAGCAAAAAACAGAAACAGAGTCCTTATTATTTTAGAGTTTATTACTGCGTTTATTATAATTACAGGAAGTTTATTTAAAATCATGCATTGGCCTTATGCAGGTGTTTTAATTTTTTCTGGATTTCTATTTTTAATATGCATCACATTGCCTTTATATTTTTACAATAAGTATAAAGAACAAACACTTAAATATCAATCTTAATACGAACATTAAATCAATCAAAATGAAAAAATCAGTTTATGTTTTAGGCTTTTTAGCCTTATTTACACTTAGTACAGCATCATTATTTAAAATTATGCATTGGCCTTATGCAGGCATCCTAATATTTGTAGGCTTCTTGCTACTTAATTTTGGATTTTTACCAACATTATTTTATAAGCTGTACAAAATAGACGCTATTAAAAATTAAATTATCGCTTTCGCGGAAATCAAAAACCACCTAAAACAGGTGGTTTTTTTGCATTATATACAACCCAACAACAATAGATATTAATAACCAATACGTTATAGTTCAAAAAAAAACACAGGATTTTGCTAGTTAATAAAAAAGTGTAGTTTTGTTACACGTATAAAATCCCTAACTAAAATCGCTTTTACCAACAACGATTTTATGCTAATGCTAACCAATTATTTAAACCATAATCGCTTAATTAATCTAAATGAAATCACTTCTCAGTTTTCTAATTTTCACTGTATGTATCTCTTTCAGCTATTCACAATGTAACAACAAAGTACTATTTATTGTGGACGATTCAGGCTCTGTTTCTTTTTCAGAACGTCAAGACATGGAAGCCTCAATTCAGCAATTATCTAATCAAATATTTAGTCAAAATCCATTAGCCGAAATTGGTTTAGTGCAATACGGACAACCTAATGCCTCATCAACCTCTCAACCAAGTTACTACCTATCTTACCCATTTACAGTAAATCCAACCATCAGTATTCCTGATAATCCTGGAGGTAATAATTTAATACAAGATGTATTACCAAACTCGATAAACACCATGATTAATGATGGCTTATTTACCACTGGTGGTGCTTTTGAAAATACTACATCTATATTTATATTTACGGATGCA
This sequence comes from Olleya sp. AS48, assembly GCF_038900355.1. Taxonomy (NCBI): domain Bacteria; kingdom Pseudomonadati; phylum Bacteroidota; class Flavobacteriia; order Flavobacteriales; family Flavobacteriaceae; genus Olleya; species Olleya sp. AS48. The sequence goes on from NZ_JBBMRD010000006.1 coordinate 193,108, forward strand.
TTAATTGATTCGGGTTGCTCTTCAGTATTAACAAACTGTAGTAGTTGTAACGTCCCAGCCTTGTCTTGTGGATATACTTATCTAACAGACTTAAGTAACAGTTTAGGTGGTATACCAATATCTACCTATCGTGTAATTAGTAGTTTTAATCCAGGAACTGCAGATGGTATTCAACAAGGAGCAGGTGTTTTGATAGAAGGTTCTAACTTTCAGTTAAACAGTACGCAAATTGATTTACTAACAGACAGTTTAATATGTATTGATGCAGATTACGATGTCTTTAATACCTGTATTGGAGACACTACTCAATTTACATTAACAACATCAGATCCAATTACCTCAGCATTATGGGATTTTGGTGATGGTAGCCCAACATCGTCAGATTTAAACCCAACGCATACCTTTCCTGCACTTGGAGACTACGTTATAACCTTAACGTTAACTAGTAATGGCGAGGTCGTTACAACCACTAACACCATAACAATAAGCGACATACCAGTTGCTAACCCAATACCAGATTACATTCTTTGTGACGATTTGTCTAATGACCAAATAGAACAGTTTGACTTAACCACAAGAGATGCCTTTATATTAGGATCGCAATCTGCAGCAGACTTTACAATTAGCTATTTTGCAAATTTTACAGATGCAGACAACAATCAAAACGCATTAAGTACCAATTACTTTAACACCTCAAATAACCAGGATATATTTGCAAGAATTTACAATACAAATAATCCAGATTGTTATAGCATTACAGACTTTAAGCTAATTGTGGATGCACAACCTATTGCTAATCCAGTGTCTGATTTTATAGTTTGTGACGACGACACTAACGATGGTATTGCAACTTTTGATTTATCAAACATAGATAGTGAGGTGTTAGCAGGACAATCTGCAACGACCTTTACTGTCGTTTACTATTTAACCAATTTAGACGCTATTGGTGATAATAATCCTTTACCAAATAATTATACAACCACATCAGCCAATCAAATAATTTACGCTAAGGTATTTAACACTAGTAATACAGATTGTTTTGCAATAACTACCGTAAATCTTATTGTAGATGTTAAACCTGTTGCTAATCCAGTACCAGATTTTATTAATTGCGAAAACGACCCAAGTCTAATCAACTTAAATCAGTTTAATACTACAGTACTTGGCACACAAAATAGTACAGACTTAGTGGTAACTTATCACACCTCAGAAGCTGATGCAATTGCAGGACTAAACGCCTTATCAAACAATTACCAATTAGACCAAACCACTACACTATATATTAAAGTAGAAAACACAATTGGTATTGGCTGTTACGACATTACAACAGTAAACCTATCCATTTTTGAATTCCCATTTTTAGACGCTAAAACTATCGAAGACTGTCTACCAAATAATTACAATATTAATGCAGATATTGGAGTCACCAATGCGACGTATTTATGGGATTCTGGTGAGACTACAGCAGCAATAAATGTTAATAGCTTTGGCGAATATAATGTACAAATCACCATTGGAAATTGTACAAAAAACCAAACCATCACGTTTGTAAAAGCTAATAACTGTAACATACCACAAGGGATATCTCCTAATGACGATACACTTAACGACTTTTTTGACATAAGCTACCTAGAAGTAGACAACATCATAATTTATAACAGATACGGAACCGAAGTGTACAGTAAAGCCAATTACGCTAAAGAGTGGAATGGACAGTCTAACGCTGGACAAGAGCTGCCAACCGGAACGTATTACTACGTTATAAAAACCAAAACAGACCCTAAGCCATTAACTGGTTGGGTATATTTAGCTAGATAACATAACGCTTTCGCGGAAATTAAACACCACTTTTTAAAGTGGTGTTTTTTATGCTTTTGTATTAACATTACGGTTTACCGTAAAATAAAACCATAGGTTAGCTATAATTTAGCATAATTAGACCAAAAAATTATAAACCCAAGTATAACCAAACAACAATTTAAATGAAAAAAATTATTTTATCGCTTTCAATCCTTGCTTTATTCTCATCATGTAGATCAAGTTTACACTCTGGAGGATACAACCAACTAAACCAAACGCAAACGGTTTTAACAAGCAATAACTTTACAGTATTAGGTAGCTTTACAGGAAGTGCAACCACAAAAATTGTAACAGGTAACATTACCAATAAAGAAGGGATCATCTCTCAAGCCAAAGCTAAATTACTAGAAAACGCTAAAGCTGCAGGAGTAAGCTTAACAGGAAGCAGAACTTTAGTAAATGTATCTATAGATATTATTGAAACTAAAAAAAGAATTAACGCTACAATGTCTGCCGAAATTATCGAATTTAGATAAAACCTGAAATTGTTTTATAACACCAAACCACCTTTTCAAGGTGGTTTTTTTATGCTTTAGTTTTAATTTACGGTTTACCGTAAAAAATAATGTGACAAGTATTGTAACTTAGCTTTTGACAAATAAATTTACGTAGTAATAGGTATAGATTAATTAAACTAAAAGAACTACATTGGACTACCGAATGATTTTAAACATTAAAATGCACAACTATTAATTAGTAAAATAACCACACAATCGCTTCAATAAAAAAACATCCCAAAGCATAACCAATTATGAAAAAAACACTTCAAATTTTATTAGTAACCTTAATTTTTTCTACAACCATTTACAGTCAATCTACTGAAAGATTCATTCGTATTATCGGAAACGCAAAAAAAGAACTAACCGCTAATAAAGCCAAAGTAAAATTAACGATTACCGAACAAAAAGCAACTAAATACAAAGAGGACTCAAAGGACATTGCTTTTGAATACGTATATAATACTACTATTGTAGAGCTTTCAAAATACGGAATCGCAGAAAGTGACCTAGAAGTAATCATTCAAAGTAAAACCTACTCTAGAGCCACCAGTAAAAGTTATTATTTTACAACAGACATTAACACTCTAGAAGATATCGCAAACATAACAATAGATGGTGCAAAAATAACTGACATTAAATACTTATATGATACTTCTGATGAAGACCTAGAAACAGAATTAAGCCTACTAGCTATTAATGATGCTAAGCGAAAAGCAAAAACAATTGGTGACGAGATAAATATGACCATTGGAAAAATTCTTAATATCGAAGTCAAGGAATCTTCCTTTGGAACCGATACTGTAGAAAGCAAGAAAAACGAAATCACAAAATCGTACAGAATAGCAATCACCTTTAAACTTGTTGATTAAATGAAGTTATATATACTAATCCTATGGTTTATAACTTTTGCCAATTACAGTCAAGCGCAAAGTATAACCTTACGTATTTTAGGGCAATCCAACTATACTGAATATGCTGAAAGCAACGTAGTATTACTATCTGTCCAACACCATGATATCACAAAAATAGAAGCTTTAAAAGACTCGCTAACAGCAAACGGATTGGACAACCCAGTCGTTAAAGTTGCCACGTCAAAAAACCAACAAATAACTCAATACAAGTTTGAAAATCAAGACCTAAATACATTTGACAACGTATTGGTTTGGTGTAGTGCATTGCAAATTAATGTTTACAAAGTCTATTTTAAAATGCCAGAACACCAATTTAAAAACGAGGACGACCATGCTGTTTTGGCACTAAAAAATGCCAATACACAAGCAAAAATATTAGCCAATCATTTAGGGTATAAAATTGAAACTATTCTAAATATTGATGACGAAACCACCTATGCAAACCCAATATATGACACCATTGATTTTGATAGTAGTAAAGGACAAAGGATGTTAAGGTTTCTTGAGTTATTAAGTAACAGAGACGTAACCTATGACACTAAAAGTAATAGTCCATCAAAATCTGGAGGCTATAATATATGGGTAACATACAGACTAACAAAAACATAACAACCATTTACAACTAATTATTTATGCTTTTATTTTTAGTTTACGGTTTACCGTAAATTATAATGAAACAAGTAATATAACTTAGCTTTTGACAAATAAATTTACGTAGTTCTACGTATATAATTGTACTAAAAAATAACCTAGTTTTACAGACATTAAAAAAATAAAAGGATAGCAAATAGGGATAAACTCCTTTGGGAGTTTATTTGATTGTTGCCATTAATTTAAACCAACCAAGAAAAATGGAAGAAAATAACGAAATTGAAAGAAAACCAAATATTGAAAGGATAATCGGAATTATACTTTTGATTCCACCAATTATCGGAGTTTTATTATTTACTCTCAATCTATTTTCTAACGATTTTGGCAGAATTGTGGAGTTAAGAAATTTGAGTTCAGAATGGACAGGAAATTATTCAAGTGATGGTGGAGGATATATGTCAGCAGCGCCAATTTATTTAGGATTAATGGCTATTGCTGGAGCATATTTAATTAAAGGAACAAGTAAAAATTAAGATATCTATGACGGAACAAGACGCAAAAAACCATTTATATGACCTTTGGCAAAATGGAGAAATTCCGAATAATTTTACCGAAGACCATTCAGATTTTTATAAAGCAGTAAACTACACAAAAAAGAACAATCAATTTGACTACGAAGAATTTTATGCAAGTATCGCAATAATAAAATTTGGAATTTGGCAAGTCGAGTCCGATGCATTAGTTGCTAAAGATGGACACGATTACATTATAGAATGTGGTAGATTCTGGGAAACGCGAGATTATAACGGACATTTAGTTTGGGATTGGTTAATTCATTTAGCTCAAAAAGCTTGGATTGATAAAGAAAATGTAAAAGATTTAAATACAGCATTTTTCTTCTGTCAAGATTATTTCCGCGAAAACAAACCTAAAAACTTGGCATATGTTTCAACTGCTCAAACTTTAAATATCCAAAAACAGATTTTAGAAATTCGAGATGAAATGGAGAAGACCGAGAAAGTTAGTGAAAATGGAATTGTAGAAATTGATTCAGAAAGAATGTTAAAGTATCGAGATTTAATGAATAACATCAAGTATTTATAAAAAACTACTGGCAACACCGTATATAATTTATTGCTAGTTCTAGCCTACTTACGAAAATCCTCGCGGATTTTCTATTCGGTTTTTATTTGCTAAATTAGTTGCTTAAACCACGCAACAAACCATATACAAGACCGTTGGCAAACATTTAAAAAAAGAAACTTCGATTGAAAAATAAACAACAAATAAAATATAGAATTGGATTAAAGAGGTTTCTTAATGACGTGAAAAGAAAAAAGAAAAAAAAAGAAAAAAGAAAACAAGAACACCAAAATTATATTAAATCTAAGGCTGAATTAAAAGATGATTTGTCATATCAAAATCAGATTGATAAATGGCTTCCTTCAAATTTAACCTATATTTTAGGAAATGACAAAGCTAAATTTGCTAGTTCATTTATAAACGAAAAAGTATTTAAAGACACTTATAAAATCAAAGTACCAAAAGTGTTTAGTCTAATAGAAAATGAAAAAGAATCTTTTGATTTTATTCGAAATCTAACAATGAATATCTTGTTTGATAAATATAAATCAATAGAAATAGATTACGCTGATTGTGAAAGAATCGAACTTTCTGCTCAAATCTATTCAGATATGATTTTAAGAGATTTAGATAAGTTTATTAAAAGGCGTAATCAAAATAGATATACACAATCAAATATTGCAAATTTAACTGGTATAAATATTAATAATAAAAACATTCAGAAATTATTATTTTCTGTTGGTTCACCAGCAATCATTACAAAAGATTTTAGAAAATATAGCGATATAACACCATATAAACTTTGTGTACACAATAAAGAGTTTAATAAACTTGAAAATGCTAAAAGGAAAGAAGTAGATTCTACTGAAATGGTTGATTATGTGATTAACTCTTTAGCAACACTTGATAAGAAACTTACCTCTGACAGTATAGAAGATTTAAGTGTAGTAATCGGAGAGATTTTAATTAATGCAGAAGAACATTCAACTACAAAATACAGATATTCTACAGGGTATTTTCAAAAACATAATATTGATGGTGAGGATTATGGTGTGTTTAATTTAGCTATTATGAATTTCGGGGAAACTATCTATGAAAAATTTAAATCACCTGAATGTACAAATTACAAAATGAAGAGTAGAATGGCTGATTTATCTAATAAGTATACAAAAAGAAGCTTTTGGAATAAATCATTTGATGAAGAAACTTTATGGACTTTATATTCTTTACAGCAAGGTATCACATCTGTTTCAATTGATAGTTACAAAAGAGGAAATGGTTCAATTCAATTCATCGAAAGTTTTTTTAACTTAAAAGGAACAAATGAAAATGCTGACGATATTTCAAGAATGGCAATAATTTCGGGTAATACAAATATAATTTTTGATGGTAGTTATAATATTCAAACAAAAACAAAAGGAAAGGATAAATTTAAAGTAATGACATTTAACGATTCAAATGATATTGAAGACAAACCAGATTACAAATACGTAAAGTCGGTAGAAAACTATTTCCCTGGAACAATAATAAGTGCACGAATTTTAATAAATAAAGACGATATAGAATGAAAAATATAATTAATCTAGAAGAATTTAGAACACCAAAAGCAAAAATTTTTACTGGTCGTGATAGAGGAGAACAAGTTAGAAAGGATTCAAAAATAGATGAAATTGAATCAAAATTTGAAAATGTTGACTTTATAATACCAGCAAACCTATACTCTATTAATCCCTCGTTTTTTGAGGAATTATTTATAAACGTAGTGAAAAAGCTGGGAGAAGAAAAATTCTATGCAAAATTCAATTTTAAAAACGAAGGCACATACAATTACGAAAAACCACTTAAAGAAGCGATTAGTAGAATTTTAAGAGAAAAAACAGCTTTAGATAAATAAATTATGGACTGTACTTCAACAACTAACGCATTTACTCTTGACAATTTCGATAAAGTTGCAAATATCATAATTGCAATATTCACACTTCTATTTTCTATTTATATTTATTATGTCACCAATAAAAAAGAAAAAGAAAAAAACTCAAAAGACAGAAAAACTGACTCTTTAAAAACCATAATTCTTGAACATAACTTAAAGAATTTATTTAGCTTTTACGAAAATGTAATTAATATAATGCAACCTATTTCTGAAAGAAGCCATTCTGATGATGAAAAAGAAGATATAAATGATAACCTTCAAAACACATTAAAGCAATTACGTTTAGAATTCACAGATTTATTTTTAGCTGTAGATAAAAAATTATACGATTGTATAAAAGACTCAACTGATTTGTTAATTGATGATTTAACAAATAAAATGTTTGATGATGGTATTAATTTGTCACATAAACCTAAATTTGAGGAAGAAATAACTGCAAGTATTAGTAAGTCAAAAACGGAAACAGTAAAGTATTTATACGAGTTTAATTCATAAAAAAAGATTTGCCAACACCGTATATAATTTATTGCTAGTTCTAGCCTACTTACGAAAATCCTCGCGGATTTTCTATTCGGTTTTTATTTGCTAAATTACGTGCTAAACCACGCAAAAAACCATATACAAACACGTTGCCAGTAATTTGAGAAATATGAGTTTTAATAAAAATTCGAAAAGCTACTTCAGGAAGTGAGAAATCAATTATAGAAGCTGAAAAATTAATAAATCAGCTAATAAATGTAAATAGAAAGCCTGAATCTAAAAAATCAAACATTTTAGGCTATTTAGTAAAATTTATACTATGTCCATTATCATTTTATTTTTTCAATTGGTGGTCTGCAATAATTGTATTTATCATTGGAACCATTATTATCGGATGAAAAACAGATATGATTAATCAAATAAAATATAAAACACTCAAAGAAACACCTTTTGCTAACACTAAAAATAAGTTTCGTTTTACTAATGAAACAAATATTGTAAGTAGAGAAGAATTTTTAAGAGATGATGAATTAACACCTTTATTGGTGTGTAATCAACACAAAATTTATCCTGATGAATTTGAAAACTTACAACTATTAAAAGGAAAAAAAATTGCATTGGTGGGAATTACATATCTATCTGGATGCGAAACAAATATTGAAAAATATTATTTAGATGATATGACTATTTTTCTTTTGACATTCTCATCGGCAAACTTAATATATAGAGAAGATATAGGTGAAAAGAATTATAGATTCAAATTAAAAAACTATTGGCAACACAGTGTATAATTTATTGTTAGCTCATAACCTACTTCCATAAATCCTCGCGGATTTTCTATTCGGTTTTTATTTGCTAAATTAGTCGCTTAACCACGCAACTAACTCATACACAAACACGTGAGTCTTCATTATGACCAACAACTAAATCAATGATAAAATTCTTTAGAAAAATCAGGCAAAAAATGCTGACTGAAAATAAATTTAGCAAATATTTGATTTATGCTATTGGCGAAATTATTCTTGTCACTATTGGAGTCCTTTTAGCCATTCAAGCTAACAACTATAATGAAAAACAAAAGGATAAAAAAAATATCAATAATATTTATGCAAGAATTAATACAGATATTGAAAACAATATAAATATTGCAAATAAACTAATTGCTGAATATAATGATATGGAGTATCTCTATCATAAAGTTCTAAATGATTCTATAAATTCAAAAGATATAGGTCAAGGGTTAGAAAATCTTGCTACTGGATTTATTTTATATGAATTTGATAAAACAGGAATTGATCAATTAAAAAAATTACACTTACGAGATAGAAATTCGGTAGATATAATTCGGATTTACGATAGAGCTACCATACAAATTAAAGCCTCAACGGAAATTATTGAATCCAGCGTTAGTAGAAACTTATTATTCTGGAGTGATAACTATCCTTGGTTTCCTGATTACGTAAAATTTAATATAAATAATCAAGCTAAAGATTATTTTTTAAATAGTCAAGATTATAAAAACAAAGTCTCATATTTTTATTTATGTGTTTATCAAAGCTATATCCCAACATTAGAAAATTTTATTTCTGAATTAAAAGCTTGGCAAAATAACATCGAAAATAACGAAGGCTAACACTGTATAACTTATAGCTAGTACTAGACTACTTACTTAAACCCTCTTGGGTTTTCTATCTTTGATTTATTTACTAAATTAGTAGCCAATCCACGCAACTAACCATAAACTATTACAGTAACCAACAATAAAATCAAAACTCATGAAATACATATCTAATCGTAAAACAAAATTTGGATTCCAAAATATAATGGTCATTCTAACCATTTTTACTATGCTACTATGCTTTTCTTGTAAAGAAGAATCTAACACGTTACAAACCACAGAAAGTGATTTAATGACAAAAATTAATGCGGTTCAGGAACAAGTGATGGCTCAAGGTAATATGTCAGAAGCAGAAGAACAGGCTTTACTAGGATTATGCAGTATAATCTCTCAAGAGGATGGTATGGCAGTCTATACGTCTGACGATAGTATCATTTTAAAAGATGTAGATAGCGCTCCAGTATTTAATGGTTGTGAAGCGCGCTCAAAAGAAGAAACAAGAGCATGTTTTGACGATAAAATAGCAACATTTATTAAACGTGAGTTTAACATGAAGGTCTCTAAAGATTTAAATCTTTCTGAACCTAAACAAGTCGATGTGTTTTTTATAATCGACGACTCTGGAAACCTGACTGGAATGAAAGTGAGAAATTGTGAAGTAACCATTCAAGCAGAAATCTTAAGAGTACTTAGAAAAATGCCTATAATGAAACCTGCTGTTCATAACGGAAAAAGTGTTTCTGTATTATGTTCCATAGTAGTAACATATGGTAATGAAATCAAAGTGGACGTGGTTTACATTCCTGAAAGACCAGAATAATCTTTCATTATTATTCTAAAAAAAACAATTGTAGCTGTAGTTAAAGACCATGGCTTGTCGCTAACTAAAGTTTAAAATTAAAACCAAAAAAACAACCAACCACCCAAACCAAAATGAAAATAAAAAACACCTTTACCCTAGTGCTACTTGTATTAACTACAATGGTTACTCAAGCACAAATTACCAAAGACAAATCGTTAAATGTGCAACTAGGTTATGGTATTTCTGTACCTTATAACAGTATTACTGACGTAGCAGACAAAGGTGTTTTTGCACAAACCGAATTAGTACTTAAAGTAAAATCTTGGTTAGAGTTAAGACCTTACGCTGGATTAATTATAACAAACTCTAATGGTAAAGATTTAAACAACAATCCTACCTTTGAGGTTTCCGAAACTAAAGCGTTTTTGCTTGGTGGTAAAGCCAGATTACGTGCGCCAATTCCGTGGGTTGCACCTTATATTGAGCTAGGTATCGGAACATCCATAGGATCTTTTAAAACCTTAACTGCTTTTGACGCTGTGGACAAAGGTGGTATTATTTATCATATTCCGTTAGCGTTTGGTTTAGAACTAGGAAAAAACAACAATGTAGATTTAGGCTTTACATATTTTTTTCAACCTTCGGTTAAACAATTTGCTGGTGCAATTGCTGTTGGTGTGACCTTTCCACTTAATAATTAAAAGTGCAACACTCCTCAATAATAAAAAGTAAACCAAAATGAAACTCACCACTCCAAAATTAGTACTACACATAGTGCTTGTTTTAACAATCCTAATTGATTTGGTCATAAATGGATTTCCTAAAAACGATAACGCTTATAAATCCATTGGATTAGTAGTTATACTTGTTGTTTTAAGTTACTTAATTTTTAAAAACATTCAATCTAGAGTCAAAAAAAGGACGCTAAAATCTTAGGATAGCATTGGGTTTTATAACAATCCGCAATTACAAACACCCAAAATTCACCTTTAAAACATTTACAATTCCCTTAACATTTGAGCGCTTTAGGTGTTATAAAAAATAACTAACTTGTAACCAACAAACTTTACAACCAGTTATTATGACAACATTAAGCATGACGTCAAGGCTTTTTGCAGCACTATTTTTAGTGGCTACAATGGGTTTTGCACAAGACAAAACGGTTCCTGTTTTTGAAAATGGAGAAGCGCAAATTGTCGAAGGATTTAGCAACTACAAAGACTACATCAGACATGACCTTTGGGTACAAACTACATTTAACACAGATGGAGACGACACCTTAGATCGTGTGCACGTGTCTGTAACTAGACCAAAACAAACAGATACTGAAGGTTTAAAATTACCAGTAATATATGTAACTAGTCCTTATTTTGCTGGAGTTGCACCAGATGTTCCTGGTATTATGTGGAATGTAGAGCATGAGTTAGGTGAGTTACCAACCCAAGAGCGTGCACATCCTGAAGTAAAACGTTTAGGAGAGCGTCCAATTATATCAAATTCGCATATCTCTAAATGGGTACCTCGTGGTTATATTGTAGTACACTCGTCGTCTCCAGGTACTGGATTATCGCAAGGTAGTCCAACCGTTGGTGGACCAAACGAAGCTTTAGCACCTAAAGCAGTTATTGACTGGTTAAATGGTCGTGTTAAAGGATACACAACACCTGATGGTGATGAAGAGGTTAAAGCCTTTTGGTCTACAGGAAAAGTAGGTATGACAGGGACTTCATACAATGGTACATTACCTTTAGCTGCTGCGACAACTGGAGTGGAAGGTTTAGAGGCTATTATCCCAATTGCACCTAACACCTCATCATATCACTACTACAGATCAAACGGTTTAGTGCGTCATCCTGGAGGTTATTTAGGTGAAGATATTGATGTGTTATATGACTTTATACATAGTGGTGACGAGAGCAAACGTCCTTACAACAACAAAACGGTTAGAGATACAGAAATGGCTAACGGAATGGACAGAAAAACAGGAGATTTAAACGACTTCTGGAATGATCGTGATTACCTAAACCAAATGGATGGTATGAAAGCTGCTTTATTAATGTCTCATGGTTTTAACGACTGGAATGTAATGCCAGAACACAGTAACCGTATTTACCAAAAAGCTAAAGCAATGGGATTACCAACCCAAATATACTACCACCAAAATGGACATGGTGGACCACCACCAATGACTATGATGAACCGTTGGTTTACACGCTATTTACATGGAGTAGAAAATGGTGTAGAAAACGATAAACAAGCTTGGATTGTTAGAGAAAACGATAAACGTGATCAACCAACTGCTTACGATGCTTATCCAAATCCAGAGGCTAAAGACGTGACTTTATATTTAAATAAAGGTGGTAACCAAATGGGAATGCTAACTACAAAAGCTAGCAAACGTCAAAAAACAGAAACGTTAGTGGACGATTTTACCATTTCTGGGAAAGACCATGCGCAAGCATCAAACTCGACACACAGATTATTATACGCAACACCAACTTTAAAACAAGATTTACACTTATCTGGAGAAAGTACTATTAGCATAAGCTTATCTAGTAGTAAACCTGCTGCTAATTTATCGGTTTGGTTAGTCTCGTTACCATATACAGACGACGCCAAAGTATTAACAGATAATATTATTACACGTGGTTGGGCTGATCCTCAAAACTATAAGTCGTTAACCGAAAGTGAGCCTTTAAAACCTGGTCAATTTTATGACTTAACGTTTAAATTACAACCAGATGATCAAATTATTAAAGCTGGTCAGCAAATAGGATTAATTATATTTTCTAGCGATAAAGACTTTACAATCCATCCAAAACCTGGTACTGAGTTAACCGTAGATTTAGACAAAACTACAGTAACGTTACCTGTTGTTGGTGGTTTAGAAGCTTTAAAAACTGCAACTGAGTAATAATGACTATTGTTATTAACGCTATTGAAATCAATAAGGCCAAGATCCTAAATTTATTATCTAAAGGCAAAAAGCTTCAAGCTATTAAAACCGTTAGAGAACAATTGGATGTTGGTCTTTATGAAAGTAAAATTATAGTCGAAAATTTAGAACAAAATCCTAATTTTTACGACGGAAGACCACACACGATTTCAACAGATTTCCCAGACATGGAAACCTTAGATACTGATCCTATTAAAACAACTAGTGGTCATATTATATCAGATACCTCAAGCAAATTTAAAGACACGGTAATTATCTTTATAATTATAGCTATTGTGGTATTATTATTAATTCAATTTAGCAAGTAACCTTTTGTCCATAACCGAAAAACTATATCGCTTTTTAAACAACGAAACGGAAGAACGTGTTTGCAAAGACATTACTGAGCAAGCTTGTGAAGCAGTACCAAAAAACTATTTTTTATTAATTTTTAGTAGTGTGTTTACCAAATTAGGAGACACATTAAGCAATCCAAAAACGGTTTTAACATGGTTGATGAGTTATGTTAGTGCGCCTGTATATTTAATTAGTTTAATTGTACCAATTAGAGAATCAGGTTCTATGGTTCCGCAGGTATTTTTATCAAAATATGTCAAAAAACAACCTGTTAGAAAATGGATTTGGGTTTTAGGTTCCTTTTTACAATTTTTAGCAATTGCATCTATTGGTTTTATAGCCTTAAATTTTGAAGGCACTACTGCTGGATGGCTAATTATAATAGCTGTTATAATATTTAGTTTGTCCAGAAGTATTTGCTCGTTATCGTCAAAAGATGTGACTGGAAAAACCATTCCTAAAACAAGACGCGGAAAACTAAAAGGTTACACTGTATCTGTTTCTGGAATCTTAGTACTTGCTGCTGGATTGTTTATTTTATACCAATCTAAAAGCGAACAAACCATTACCTTTTATAGCTATTTAATCTTTTTTGCTTCGGCAATGTGGTTAATTGCTGCTGTAATTTATTCTAGAATTAAGGAGTTTCCGGAAGATACTGATGCTTCGGACGACGACAAAACGTCTTTTATTTCAAAATTAAAACTATTAAAAAAAGATGCGCATTTTAGAGATTTTGTAATCGCACGATCGCTATTATTATGTTCTGCTTTAACAGCTCCTTACTATATATTATTAGCGCAAAAATACATTGGCAAGGAAGTTTATTTGCTTGGATTGTTTATTATAGCCAAAGGAATCGCATCCATTGTAAGCTCGCCAACTTGGGGAAAACTAGCTGACAAATCCAGTAAAAATGTGATGGCAATTGCTGTATTAATTGCGTCTGGATTAGGGATTATCTTATTTTTTATAATTACCTATTTTGATACTGTTAGAAGTCTAGTTTGGTTATATCCTGTAGCTTTTTTTATTTTAGGAATTGCTCATGGAGGCGTCCGACTAGGTCGTAAAACTTACATTGTAGATATGGCTAAAGGCAACCAACGTACAGACTACGTTTCTGTTAGTAATACTGTTATTGGTGTAATTTTATTATTTACTGGTGGTTTAAGTGCTTTAGTATCGTCAATATCTATTGAAGGTGTAGTTTTAATTTTATCTTTATTCGGGATTTTAGGTGCTTACAAAAGCTACAAACTCCCTGATGTTGAGTAATTTTAACTGATTTTTAAAGGGTAAAATTTAATTCTATTCTTAGGTTTTTTTAAAACCGCTAAATTCTAATTAATTGAAGGTATATTTGCCTAATTAATATTACCTGTTTTACATTTAAATGTCAATTACATTACTCTCTTCTCCTTTACAAGGTTTTACGGATTTTAGATTCCGTAACGCGTTTCATCATTATTTTGGTGGTATCGATACGTTTTATGCACCTTATATTAGACTTAACGGAAAGTTAAAAATTAAGCAATCGTATCAATTAGATTTACAACCGGAAAATAACACGACTTTAAATGTGATTCCGCAAGTTATGACAAATGATGCTGACGAGTTTATGTTTGTCGTAAATTATGTCCAAAGTTTAGGTTATAAAGAGTTAAACTGGAATTTAGGCTGTCCTTATCCAATGGTTACTAAATCCGGAATGGGTTCTGGTTTAATATGTAATCCAACAAAAATTGACGAGATTTTAAAGCGTGCACATAACGAGAGCGACATAACGGTTTCCATGAAAATGAGAATGGGTTATGAACATGCTGCCGAAATTTTAGACACCTTCCCTATCCTAGATAGCTATCCACTAAAAAACATTGCGATACATGCCAGAATTGGCAAGCAATTATACAAAGGACCAGTAGATTTGGAAGCGTTTGAGCGTTGTATTACTGGCACAAAACACAAGTTATATTACAATGGTGATATTACGTCTGTAGAAAGTTTTAAAGCTATGGAAGCACGCTTCCCTAGTATTGATCATTTTATGATTGGTCGTGGACTAATTGCAGATCCGTTTTTACCAAGTATGATTAAAAATAACACCACAACATATCCTAAAGACCGTTGGGAGATTTTTAGTCAGTTTCATGATACAATTTACCAACAGTACGACGACTACCTTTCTGGTCCAACACCAATAAAAATGAAAATGTTAGGCTTTTGGGAGTTTTTCTCGCAGTCGTTTTCTAATCCTCAAAAAACTTATAAAGCCATTAAAAAAGCTAGTAATCCTGTAAAATACAAACAAGCAGTTGCTACTATTTTAAATAACGAAAAGTAGTTTTTCAATATTTACTCTATATTTACAAAAACCAACCAGAGTAATACCATGCAAAATAATTATAGATCCAAAGCTTTTAAAGCTTGGCTAGACAAACTACAACAAGAAAGTTGGCAGTTAGAATTAATTATTTCTGGGTTTTCTATTTATGGATTATCACAAGCTTTTGAACCCTTAGAGTTATATTTTAATATTTCTCAAAACGAAAGTAACTCGTATTTAACCACAATCTTAATGATTGCGCTTATCTCTTGTTCTATTTTACTATTTACATTATTACTTCATGTTATACTAAGAGGTTTATGGATTGGTGCCTTAGGATTGCGTTACGTCTCAGGAGATATAGACTATAAAAAATTAAATTACAGACCTAAATTTGATCGTTATTTACGTAAAAAAGTAGGCTCTTTTGATAAGTATATTGCAAAACTAGAGGATTATTGCAGTATCCTTTTTGCGGTTTCATTTCTGCTAATTTTTTACATACTATCCGTATTTATTGTTATTGGAAGTATTGTTGCAATTGCCTATCTGTTTCTTCGTAATCACGAAAATCAACACTTTTTGTTATTTGTAATAGGTATGGTATTATTGTTTTTTATACTTATTGGGATGCTGCTTACTTTTTTAGATTTTGTCACACAAGGCTATCTTAAAAAAAACAAATGGTTAGCAAAAATTTACTTTCCGTTTTATTGGGTATTTAGCTATTTAACGTTGTCGTTTTTATATCGTCCTTTGGTCCATAATTTTTTGGATAATCGTTTTGGTAAACGACTAAGTTTCACTTTAATTCCTATTTATTTTGTTATAATGCTACTAGCTTCCTATAATTATAATCGTTCCAACTATTTTTCAGCAGTGGATGATTCCAATAGTTTTACTGCTAATGCTAGTAATTATGACGAAAACATCACAGAAAAAGGCGTATTTATTTCAGATGCTTCTATTCCTTCTAAAATAATAAACACCAACTATTTACCTGTATTTTTAGAATACCAAAATGACATTGAAGACGTTATTTTTGAGTACAACAAATCCCTTAAACCAGAAGAGGATAAACGTGGCTTAAAATCGGATATTTTTACCTCTACCAATCAAATGATTGCAAAAAACAGCCGAGACCGTCTTAAAGCAGATTACATGCAAACGCTATCTAATATTTATAGTTTTAAAATAGACAGTTTAGATTATAATAATCCTGACTTTATTTATGCTAAACACAATAATAACCAACAGGGTTTTGAAACCGTTTTATCTTTAAAAAACATTACAGAAGGCAAACACGTGTTAACTATAAACAGACTGGTTAAAAAGGATAGTGCGTTTATTAAAACAACACTTTTAAATATCCCTTTTTGGTATTTTAATAGTAATTAAAGTTTATGGAAATCACGTCTACCAACATAGCAAAACCAACAACTATTGTCTGGAATGGAAAAACACAAACCACAGGAATTTATAAAAGCCCAACTCCAGCAGGTATTTATCTAGAAAAAGAAGACGTTAAAGGCGATGAGGTCTCTGACCGCAAACACCATGGTGGCATTTTTAAAGCCTGCTATTTATTTTCGGAAGACCATTATGCGTATTGGCAAAACTTATATCCAAATTTAGATTTTAATTACGGGATTTTTGGCGAAAACCTAACCGTTAAAGGCCTAGACGAAACTAAAATAACTGTTGGTGATATTTATAAAATTGGCACTGCTTTAGTACAAGTCACGCAACCCAGAGAACCTTGTTTTAAATTAGGCATCCGTTTTGGTACGCAAACAATTCTTAAACAATTTATTAAGCATGCACGACCAGGAACTTACGTTCGTGTTTTGGAAGAAGGCTTGATAAAACCTGGAGATAAAATGATCTTGGTACAAGCTGCAACAGAGAGCTTAACCACAGCGCAATTATTCACCTTAATTTTTGCGAAACAAAAAGACCAATCTCAATTAGCTTTAATTATAAATAATGATGCGATTCCACTTAAAAAACGTCAAAAACTAGCTGCTTTTATAAAAAACTAATAGAACACAAAACCGATAAGCTACATTAACTTATCTTTGCTGCAATCTATTTTTAAAGCCATTTTTTTGAAAGATCTTTTACTAATAACGCCTCCTTTTACGCAATTAAACACGCCTTATCCTGCAACTGCCTATTTAAAAGGATTTTTAAATACGATAGGTGTTTCTGCCTTTCAGATGGATTTAGGGATTGAGGTGATTTTAGAATTATTCAGTAAAAAAACATTTGAAAAACTTTTTGATTTAGCAATAGAAAACGATTCTATTTCAACTGAAAACTGTCAACGTATTTACACGTTAAAAGCAGATTATTTACAGCCTTTAGATGCTATAATTTTGTTTATTCAAGGTAAAAATCAAACCTTAGCAAGACAAATATGCACCACAAATTTTCTACCTCAAGCGTCTAGATTTGAACAGCTAGAAGATATGGATTGGGCTTTTGGCGAAATGGGAATGCAGGATAAAGCCAAGCATTTAGCAACCTTATATCTTGAGGATTTATCGGATTTTATTATTGAGTGTATCGATCCTAATTTTGGTTTTAGCAGATATGCTGAGCGTTTAGGACAAAGTGCCAATGCGTTTGACGAGCTATACGATAGCTTACAAAATAAACCAACATTTATAGACAACCTAACGCTAGCCATTTTAGAAGATAAACTAAAAACGGTACAACCAAAGTTAATTTGTTTTTCGGTTCCCTTTCCAGGGAATTTATACAGTGCGTTTAGATGCGCACAATTTATAAAAGCCAATTATCCTGAAATTAAAATAGCAATTGGTGGAGGTTTTCCTAATACCGAATTACGTCAAGTAACAGACACACGTGTTTTTGACTTTTTTGACTTTATTACCTTAGATGATGGTGAACTGCCAATTGAGTTATTGCACCAAAACGTATGTCAACCTAACAACAATAAAAGTAATTCCGAAACCAATATAGAAAACAAAGACCAAAATAGTAATAACAACGGTCGTGCTGAGCGCAATCGAAGTACTACAATAAACGTTGATCTCAATAGTAAAGAAAAACAATACAAACGCACCTTCCTTTTAGAAGATGGAAAAGTCGTTTATAAAAACAACACCACACGACCTGATTACAAACAACTACAAGTTGGCACGCCAGATTACTCAGATTTATTGCTAGAAGATTATATTTCGGTTATTGAAATTGCTAATCCAATGCACAGTTTATGGAGTGATGGACGTTGGAACAAACTAACTATGGCGCATGGTTGTTATTGGGGAAAATGTACCTTTTGTGACATATCTTTAGATTATATCAAGATTTACGAACCCATTGCTGCTGCACTTTTAGTAGACAGAATGGAACAGCTAATTGCACAAACAGGAGAAAACGGATTTCATTTTGTGGACGAAGCTGCTCCTCCTGCATTAATGAAAGCCTTAGCTTTAGAGATTTTAAAGCGTCAATTAACCGTTACATGGTGGACCAACATCAGGTTTGAAAAAAACTTTACACAAGATTTATGTTACTTACTAAAAGCCTCAGGTTGTATTGCAGTCTCAGGAGGTTTAGAAGTAGCATCAGACAGACTATTAAAGCTAATTGATAAAGGTGTGACTGTAGAGCAAGTCGCACAAGTTACACGTAACTTTACACAAGCTAACATTATGGTACACTCCTATTTAATGTATGGTTACCCTACACAAACAGTACAAGAAACTGTTGATAGTTTGGAGATGGTCAGACAGTTGTTTGAGCTTGGTATTATACAATCCGGTTTTTGGCATCAATTTGCGTTAACAGCACACAGTCCTATTGGGTTAAATCCATCAGATTATGGTGTTACACCAAACTACAAGTCTATTACATTTGCAAATAATGATATTGATTTTACAGACAAAACTGGCATTGACCATAATATGTTTAGTTTCGGTTTAAAAAAATCGCTATTTAATTTTATGCATGGTATTGGCTTTGATATGGACTTACAAGAATGGTTTGATTTTGACATTCCGCAAAGTACAATTACACCTTATTACATTGAGGATTGCTTAAACACACCAGCTAGCTTAACAACTAAGCCAACTGCAAAAATAGTTTGGTTAGGTCATTTACCTTTAGTTAGAGAATACACAAAAACTAAAAAAGGGTTTGTAAATGAATTGTTGGAGCTAACGTTTCATGATAAAACGGATCGACTTCAAATTACAGTCAATAAGCCCGAAGGCGAATGGCTGCTAGATACGCTTGAAACCTTAAAACCAACCACAGGAAAAGCGCTTTCATTTTCAGCATTAAAACAAGATTTTGAGTCCCAATTTGAAGATTTTGAACTCTTTTGGTTTTCTAAACAAATGCAAAAATTAAAGGACTTTGGATTGCTTCAATTATAATTAACACAAGATTAATCTAGCCAATTCACATTAAAAACTACCTTTGCTTAAATGCAAAACAAGCTAAAGACACAGTTAAAAACAATCGAATTGTTCCTAAAAGGCTCAAGCTTTTACAGAGGCGTTGTGCTTACCATTGCTGCTGTATTACCTTTAGTAATCTTTAGTGCTATAGACTTATTTGTCTATGCACCTTCCATAGCTGTTGGTGCTTTTTTAAATGCGCCAAGTGATGTTCCTGGTAGTTTAAGACGTAAAATAAATGGGATACTAATTAGTATAGTACTAACCATGTTAGTGACGTTTATTATTTTTATTACTAAACCTGTTTTTGTCTTATTAATAGTTGCTATTGCAGTGTTAAGCTTTGCAATTAGTTTAATATCTGTTTATGGCTTTAGAGCCTCTTTAATATCATTTTCTGGATTATTATCTATTGTTTTAGCTTTAGCTATAAGTAAACCAAATCCTGCAGCTATTTTTTTACATATTGGTTTAATGGGAGTTGGAGGTTTATGGTATTTGTTTGTTTCACTGTTTTCTAAATGGATTGCTCCTAAAAAAGATGACGACCAATTACTATCAGATACCTTAGCTTTAACTGGTCAGTATTTAAAAATTAGAGGTAAACTTTTAACTAAATCCAATAAACGAGAAAAATATGCTAAAAAAGCACTTATCCTACAAACACAAATAAGTGAAAAGCATGAAACTTTAAGAGAACTACTACTGGAAGGCCGAAAACGTTCTGGACGTTCCTACTCCAATGAGAGACGCCTTTTAATTTTTATATCGCTTGTTGATATTTTTGAATTAGCATTAGCAAATACCTTAGATTATTCTAAAATAGATACGTTATTTGGTCTTCAAAAATCATACTTAACACCTTTTAAAGATTTAAATAAAGCACTAGGAAATCACCTTATTACTTTATCAGAACTTTTAATTAAAAAAGAAACACTTCCTGACTTTGATTCCATTTCTAAAATAACAGATAAAACCAACAGTGCTATTGAAGATTATGTAACAGAAATCACCTTACCAAAAGCTAGAGAAGGTGCAATAACACTAAGAAATCTTCAAGATTACCAAAAACAATTATTGCAAGAAGTTAAAGCAATTAGACGCGTTTTAAGTAAAGTTAAAGACAACACTAAAGCGTCTTTAAAAACACAGGATTCTAAACAATTTTTAACCTCTCAGGATTATAGACTAAATATTTTATGGCAACATTTTAGCTTAAAATCACCTATGTTACGACATGCGTTTAGGGTGAGTTTAGCTATGGTATTTGGTTTTTTATTAGGAAGCCTTTTTGATTTAAAAAACGCCTATTGGATTGTATTAACCATTGTGGTTATTATGAGACCTAATTATGGTTTAACTAAAGAGCGTTCTAAAAACCGAATTATAGGGACTATTATTGGAGCTATTATAGCAACAACTGTTGTATTAATTACTCAAAATACCGTAGTATATATGGTATTAGCTGTAATATCTTTAACCTTTGCCTTTTCACTAATCCAACAAAGTTATAAAGCTGGAGCTGCTTTTATTACACTTAATATTGTTTTTGTATATGCTTTAATTGATCCAAATGCTTTTGATGTCATCCAATACAGAGTAATTGATACTGTGATTGGAGCAACCATTGCTGTTTTAGCCAATTACCTATTGTTTCCTAGTTGGGAATATAAAAATTTAGATGCAGTTATAGTCAACGCCATTACATCTAACAGTAATTATTTAAAGGCTACTAAACAGTTATACCATAATAAAGAAGCTAAAAACTTGGATTATAAAATTTCTAGGAAAGAAGCCTTTTTAGCTATGAGTAATCTAAATGCAGCCTTTCAAAGATTAACACAAGATCCAAAATCTAAACAAAAAGAATCAGTTTTAATTTACGATATCGTTACTTTAAATCATACCATATTATCTGCTGTAGCGTCTATTGGTAGTTATATTTTAAATCATAAAACAACATCTGCTTCAGAAGAATTTGATACCATTATCGATGGTATTACAGATACTTTAAAACATGTGATTTTAAAATTAGAAAAAGATAAAACTATTCCTTTTACAGAAGTAGATGATGTAAATAAAGCACATCAAACGTTACAAAACAAATATGCTAATCTTTCTGAAAAACGAGATATAGACATACAAGCAGGTCAGACTGAGATTGATACTAACACCTTATTAGATCTTCAAGAAGCGCATTTAATAAGCAACCAATTACTATGGTTAAAATCGTTATCTGCTAATTTAATAAATGCAACGTCTAAATATAAATCTGTTTTTAATTAACTTGCTTAAGTAATTTAAAACTAAGCATTGAAAACGACTGTATCAGACCAAATACGTTTTATTAAACAAGCCTTTAAACCACACTTCGGAATTTTAGGCATTGGGTTTGCTATAATTTTATTTGGTGTTTTGTTTGCTTTTATAGGCTTTAAAGTTGAAAATGGTTTAGGATTTATACTATTTGGAGGCCTTTTTATTGTGCTTAGCTTAGCCTTTATGCTATATACATTACCTTCTAGTTTTATGTATTATTATGAGCAAGCCGAAATAAAAAAATACGGTAGCTATACGACTGCTAAAGTTATAAATAAGCGTGTGGACGACTATTCGCATAGTAACTCCACGTTTAATGGAGGATCAAAAAAAACTATTGAAACCTACTTGTACGTTATCGCGTTTGAATTTAGTTATAACAATACCATTTATAATAGCGAATGTTTTTTTGAGCATAAATCTACTTTTGATGCTATTACAATACATTCAACATTACCTATTAAGTTTTTAAAAACTAATCCTCAAAATGTTACTTTACGTCGCAAAAAGCTAGCCAATCAATTAGGTATTACTGCTAAAATGTGTCAATAATCAACCAACTGTAATTTTGCTTCCTCTGTAAAAGACATGGTTTACTCACCCAAAAGGAGGATTAACTAAGTGTCGGTTTTATTACTTCTATTGTTACCATAGGTTTGTTATATAATAATGTATTAAACCTATAATCATGAAAAATCAAATAAATTTAAACATCACGACGCCTTGCAATCAAAATTATAATCAATTTACGCCTACACTTAAAGGTGGTTTTTGTAACGCTTGCACAAAAGAGGTTATCGATTTTACTGAAATGACTACTGAAGACATCGGTCTTTACTTCAACACTAAACAAACCACTAACGTCTGCGGAAGATTTAAAAACGCACAACTAACAACACTTTCTGTTAAAGCAAAAAAAAGTAAACTTAGTTTTATAAGCGCCATTGGATTAGCTTGTTTAGCCCTATTCTCTTTAACAACTGCAAAAGCACAAGACAATCTATCCAGAGTCAAAACTTCTAAAATAAAAATCAATCAAAATCAAGCCAATATTACTGTAAAAGGAACTGTATATGATAACGATGGTTTACCACTTCCTACCGCAAACGTTGTTTTACAAGGTACCACTGTAGGTGTTACAACAGAATTTGATGGACAATTTATTTTTCCTGAAAAGCTAAAAGAAGGTGATATTTTAGTGTTTAGCTATGTTGGTTATGACTCTAAAAAGATGGTTATTCAAAATCCAGACAGCATGTCTAACGTCCTTTTAAATGTAAGCTTAAGTAACGATTCTTATATTATGATGGGTAAAGTTGCTGTTAAATCAGTTTATTCGTCTAAAAAATAAAGTGTTTTAAAATGAAAAAACTAAGCCTACTTTTTTGTTTTTTGCTTTGCACCATAGTAACAGCTCAAATTACCGATTTTGATGACATCAATTTTACTAGAGCTGATAATATCGCTAAACGTCATAGCAACTTAGATTTAAAAAACCTTCCCTTACTTGCTCATAATTTGACTTTTAATTTACCTACTGAAGCAGAAAAATTTAGAGCAATATACACTTGGGTTTGCAGTAATATTAAAGGTGATTTAGTACAAGACAGTAAGGTTAGTAAAAACAGAAAAAAATTTCAAAAGGATAGTATGGGCTATGTAAATTGGAATAATTCTTATAAAAATAAAGCCATAAAAAAACTATTAAAGCAAAATAAAACCATGTGTACAGGTTATGCTTATTTAATTAAAGAGTTGTGCTTTTTGGCTAATATAGAATGTAAAATAATTAATGGTTATGGACGTTCCACAACCACTAATGTATATACCTTACAGTTAGTTAACCATTCTTGGAATGCAGTTAAGTTAAACGACAAATGGTATTTATGCGATGCTACTTGGTCTAGTGGTTATTTTATAAATGATGTCTTTATAAAAGACTATAATTTAGGTTACTTTTTAACTGAACCCATTCTATTTGCCAAAAACCATTATCCAATTAATAAAAAATGGTTACTGGATAGCACTTTAATAGCAAGTGATTATCAAGCATCTCCAATGGTTTATGGTAAAACGTTTACACATCAAATCATTCCTATTTACCCTTCAAATTTAAATACAACCATAAAAAGAAACGATGTTATAAATTTTAGCTTTAAAATTCCAGATGGCATTAATATCAAGGATGTCACATTAATAGAATATTCTGGTTTTAATGAAATTACTCGTGATTTAGAATACACAAAACAAGACAATGGTCAGATAACATTAGCTAGTACATTTAAAAATGAAGGCATTTTTGATGTGCACTTAAAATTTAAAAATGATATTATCTCCTCCTACACTATTCAAGTCCTAGAAAAGTAAAGACTCACGGTTGTGTAAATAAATATTAAGCCTTATTAAATGCTTGGAAAAAACTACCTTTGTAGCAAATCTTAATTCATGTCATTTAAAGACTTACAACTAAATAGACCTATTTTACGCGCAATTGCCGAAAAAGGATACGACAACCCAACGTTGGTACAAGAAAAAACAATTCCTGTGGTACTTAACAAAAAAGATGTTATTGTCTCTGCCCAAACTGGTACAGGAAAAACAGCTGCTTTTGCGTTACCTATTTTACAGTTATTATTTGACAAACAAGACGCGCCTAAAAAAGGAAGAAAAATTAAAGCATTAATTGTTAGTCCAACGCGTGAACTAGCAATACAAATTGCTGAGAATTTTGAAGCCTATGCGACTTACACTACCTTAAAAAGCGCAGTAATATTTGGTGGAGCGTCTATCGATCCACAAAAAGAAATACTTCGTGATGGTGTTGATATTTTAATTGCAACGCCAGGACGTTTATTGGATTTACATAAGCAAGATGTTATTAATCTGGACTATGTCCAAACTTTAGTATTAGATGAAGCAGATTTAATGCTAGACATGGGTTTTATTGATGATGTCAAAAAAATTGAAAGGTTATGTCCTAAGACTAAACAAACCTTGTTATTTTCGGCAACGATACCTTATAAAGTAGAACAATTAGCAACTACAATATTAAACGAGCCACAACGTATAGAGGTCGCTCAAAACAGTTCGACATCTAAAAATGTCAATCAATTACTATACTTTGTTCCTAAAAAAGACAAGATAGAATTAGGTTTACATTTACTACGAAACACTATAAACGGTAACATTATTATTTTTAGACGTACTAAATATGGTGTTGATAAATTAGAAAAAACGCTGCTTAAAAACGGTTATAAAGTGGACAGTATCCATGGTGACAAAAGTCAAACTGCAAGACAAGAAGCTTTAAATAAATTTAAGAAAAAAGAAGTCAATATATTAATTGCAACAGATGTTGCTGCACGTGGTATTGATATTGATAATTTAGATGCAGTAGTCAATTTTGACCTTCCTAACGTCCCAGAAACTTATGTCCACAGAATTGGTCGTACTGCTCGTGCTGGACAAACTGGTATGGCATACTCACTTTGTAGTGCAGACGAGAAACCTTACCTACTAGAGATACAAAAACTGATTCATTTACAATTAGATGTTATAGATGAGCATCCTTACCCACTAGACCCAAAAGCAAAACCAATCATTCATAAATCTGCAAAAAAAGGGAGCAAACATAAAAAAGGACGTAAAAGTGAAGCGTCAAAAAAGAAGAAAAAACGTTGGTATTAATCATTATTAAATAGACTGTATGCACTCTAGATATTTCATTATTTTACTTTTAGTACTATTTACAATTAATAGTTTTAGTCAAACTACAATTATTGATAGTATTACAAAAAATGGCGTCTCGTTTGCAACAGTTTCATTTGGAAACGGAAATGGAATATTTGCTGATGACGATGGTAAATTTTTCTTCACTAAAAAGCTATATTCAGATATCGATTCGCTTTTCGTTTCAGCATTAGGATACAAAGACGTTAAGCTGGCTTCAAAAACACTAAAAGACACCCTTTATTTAACACCACAATCTGACCTTTTAGACGAGGTTATCGTTACTGCTAAACCTTCAGGAAAACACAAAGAAGTTACACTTAAACCAACAGCACATGACGACTATTATAAATGTTGGTTACCAACTATTGAAAGTGAAATTGCTGTATTTTTCCCTAACACAGACAACAAGCCAAAGCATGTCACTAAAGTGTTAATTCCTATTAAAACCGAAGCTAAAGATTGGGACAAAAGAGGTAAAAGTAATAAAGCAAAACGTCCTTTTTCAACGTTATTTAGAGTACAGTTTTACGAGAACAATAATGGACAACCTGGAGATGTTTTAACCTACGAAAAAGTCATTTTTATTGCCACACAAGACACCAAACCTGTTTTTGAATTTGATGTGTCTGGATTTGATGTTTTTATTCCAAAAGATGGTATTTACATTTCCATACAAGTTTTAGGCTTTACAGACAAAAACGGAAAATTACTTCCAAATAAAAAATATCAAGAAGTTAAAACTAGACGTGGTATTGTAAAAGTATCGACAACGTTTAGACCTTTATTACCTTTTACAGACCAAATTTCTGAAAAAACCACTTTTGTAAAACGTGTTTTTCAAAACAATGGACAATGGGTTCTTTTTGATAAAAAAAACATTGATAACTCAAATCTTTTAAACGCTGGTTTAAACAATTATGGTATGGGTTTAAAAATGGAAGTTTATAAAGAGCAATAGCCTTTTTATTGCAATATTTTCATCTTACAAAAAGCTTATTCAGTTTTAATCAAAATTAGACTAATGTGTGTTGTCTATTCATAATTTTGTAGTATTTTTAGTATTCATTCTATTTTAAATGAAGGAGAGCAATCTATGACAGAAATCGATATTGAAAAAGAAAATGCAGACATTGCAAAAGCCTATAAGCAACTTTTAAAAGTTAGCTATCGCACATTGTCTACAGAGGACAAAAAACTAATCCGAAAAGCATTTGATGTCGCTGTTGAAGCACATCGTCCACAACGCAGAAAAAGCGGAGAAGCCTACATCTTCCATCCTATTGCTGTTGCCAAAATTGTTGCCCAACAAATTGGTCTAGATGCAACATCTATTGCTGCTGCGTTACTGCATGATGTGGTTGAGGATAACGAAAACTACAGTGTCAAAGATATTGAAGATTTATTTGGATCTACAGTAGCCAAAATTGTAGATGGTTTGACAAAAATTTCGTCTTTAAGTAAAGAAAAAGACATGGACGTGTCTTTACAAGCCGAAAATTTTAGAAAAATGCTACTGACTTTAAATGACGACGTTAGAGTTATCATTATAAAAATAGCAGACCGTTTGCACAACATGCAAACCATGGACAGTATGCGTCCTGATAAACAAGAAAAAATAGCATCCGAAACCTTATACATTTATGCTCCTTTAGCGCATAGAATTGGATTATATAATATTAAAACAGAATTAGAGGACTTAGGATTAAAGTACACAGCACCTGATACTTACAACAAAATTCTTAATAAAATTAAAGAAAGTAAGGAAGAACAAGATGCTTACATAACCGAATTTAATGATGTTATAAAAAAATCCTTAGACAAAGAAGGCCTAAACTACACTATAAAAGGACGACCTAAATCCATATTTTCTATTAAACGTAAAATGGACAAACAAGGCGTTACATTTGATGAGGTTTACGACAAATTTGCTGTCCGAATTATATACAAAAGTGATCGTGAAAACGAAAAATTTCTAGCCTGGAAAATTTACTCCATTGTAACCGACCATTTTAGACCTAACCCAACCCGATTACGTGATTGGATATCCTCTCCAAAATCTACTGGATATGAAGCCTTACACATTACTGTAATGGGACCAAAAGGACGATGGGTAGAAGTACAAGTACGTAGTGAACGTATGAATGAAATAGCCGAAAAAGGTTATGCTGCACACTATAAATATAAAAATGCCGAGGACAAAGAAGATAATTTAGACATGTGGATTAATCGTTTGCAGGAAGCCTTAGAAAATGCCTCTACCAATGCAGTCGATTTTGTAGAGCAGTTTAAACTTAACCTGTATTCCAAAGAAATTTTTGTATTTACACCCAAAGGAGAATTAAAATCTTTACCAAAAGGCGCAACACCTTTAGACTTTGCGTTTAGTATCCATACAGAAGTTGGTAAAAAAACTAGAGGCGCCAAAGTTAATGGAAAATTAGTGCCTTTAAGTCACGAATTAAGTAGTGGTGATCAAGTAGATATTATCACTTCAGAAAACGCAAAACCTAACCCTAACTGGCTAGATTACGCGACCACTGCAAGAGCTAGAGGTAAAATTAAATCGCTATTAAAAGAAGATACTAAAATAATAGCCGAAGAAGGAAAAGAAATTTTAAGACGAAAACTAAAACAACTTAAAATTACGCTTAATGAAAAATCGGTTAACGAAATGGTTAGCTATTTTCATTTAAAAACTAGTTTAGACTTATTTTACCGTGTAGGTACAGGTAATATTGACAACACGATGCTTAAGGAGTATGCTGCATCGCGTAGCAATGCTTTGATGAGTTTTTTCAAAAATAAAATTACCAGAAAACAAACTATATCTCCAGAAGAAGTTAATAAAGATGAAATTACTAATAAATATGACCTATTAGTATTTGGTAAAGAAGAAGAAAAACTAGATTACAAATTAGCTAATTGTTGTAATCCAATTCCTGGAGACGCAGTATTTGGCTTTATTACCATAAACGATGGTATTAAAGTGCATAAAAAAAATTGCCCAAATGCGATAAGTTTACAATCTAATTATGCCTATCGTATCATTCAGGCAAGATGGATAGACTCGTCACAACAAGAGTTTGCTGCACAGATTATTTTATCTGGAATAGACAATTTAGGACTAGTTAATCACATTACTAAAGTCATCTCATCCAACATGCACGTCAACATGAATAGTATTAGTTTTCAGAGTGATGACGGTATCTTTAAAGGAAAAATTAATGTTATTGTACGTAACAAATCCATGCTTAAAAAGTTAATGGATAATCTTAAAAAACTTAACGGTATAGACAAGGTAACTCGGGTTTAAATTAATGTTGTTAATAACTGTCTAATAACACTTAAAGTAAAGTCTAAGTTTTATGATTGCAACCTCAAAAAAAGATGTAAATTTGCTTGGTATTTATGAGCGCAAAAACAGATATAAAAAATCAAGAGATTGTAAAAAACGTATTCACTTCTTTTTTAGAAGCGAATGGTCATAGAAAAACACCAGAACGTTACGCTATACTTCAAGAAATCTATTCTAACGATGAACATTTTGATATAGAATCCCTATATCTAAACATGAAAAACAAGAAGTATCGTGTAAGTCGTGCTACGTTGTACAATACTATCGAGCTGCTTCTAGATTGCGGCTTAGTTAGAAAACACCAGTTTGGTAAAAATCAAGCACATTACGAAAAATCTTATTTTGATAAACAACATGACCATGTTATACTTCAAGATACAGGAGAAGTTATAGAATTTTGTGATCCAAGAATTCAGGCAATTAAAAAAACAATTGAGGAAGTCTTTGATATCGAAATTTCTAAGCACTCACTATATTTTTACGGAAATCGAAAAAAAAATAATAACAACACAACTAATTAAAAATGGCAGTAGATTTACTACTTGGTTTACAATGGGGAGATGAAGGCAAAGGAAAAATTGTCGACGTTTTAACTTCAAATTACAATATCATAGCACGTTTTCAAGGTGGTCCAAATGCAGGACATACTTTGAAATTTGACGGAATAAAACACGTACTACGTACTATACCTTCAGGAATTTTTCATAAAGATGCTATGAATGTTATTGGAAATGGTGTAGTAGTTGATCCAGTTGTTTTTATTAAAGAATTAGAGGGTTTAGACCAATTTGATGTTGATTACAAAGCCAAACTAATTGTATCTAGAAAAGCACACTTAATTTTACCAACGCATCGTTTATTAGATGCAGCTAGCGAAGCCTCTAAAGGTAAAGCCAAAATTGGTTCTACTTTAAAAGGTATTGGTCCAACATACATGGATAAAACTGGTAGAAACGGTATTAGAGTTGGTGACCTAGAACTAGATAGCTGGAAAGAAAAATACAGAGCTTTAGCTAATAAGCACGAAGCTATGATCGCATTTTATAATGTTGACGTACAATACGATCTAGAAGAAATGGAAGTTGAATTTTTTGAGTCTATTGAAAAACTTAAAGAATTACAATTTATAGATAGTGAAGCCTATTTACACCAATCACTAAAAGATGGTAAAACCATTTTAGCAGAAGGTGCTCAAGGATCGCTTTTAGATATCGATTTTGGTACCTATCCATTTGTAACATCAAGTAATACAACTGCAGCAGGAGCTTGTACTGGTTTAGGTATTGCACCAAACCAAATTAAAGAAGTCTTTGGTATTTTTAAAGCCTATACAACACGTGTAGGTTCTGGACCTTTTCCAACAGAGTTATTTGATAAAGATGGAGAAGAAATGGCTAGAGTTGGCCAAGAGTTTGGAGCAGTAACAGGTCGTGCTAGACGTTGTGGATGGTTAGACTTAGTAGCTTTAAAATACACTTGTCGCGTTAATGGTGTTACACAATTAATGATGATGAAAAGTGATGTTTTATCTGGTTTTGAAACTTTAAAGGTAGCAACTGCTTATAAATATAAAGGAGAAACGATTACACATTTACCGTTTAACATAGAACCTGAAAATGTAGAACCTATTTATACAGAGTTTAAAGGTTGGAGCGAAGACTTAACAAAAATGAGTGAAGCTTCTCAATTACCAAAAGCGCTAAATGATTATATCGCATTTTTAGAAGAAGAATTAGAAATTCCTATTAAAATAGTATCTGTTGGACCAGACAGAAAACAGACTATTTTTATGTAATTAAAAAATAAATTAAAATTACCAACCTGCTATTCAATTTAATAGCAGGTTTTTTCATCTTAAATAATTCCTAATAGATAATACTAAGTCTATTAAATCGTTATTTTTGTGCCAAACAATAACATCTTGAAAATTAATAAACACATATATTTTTTATTCTTAATGCTGACTATGCAATTAGGAATAGCACAGCAAAAAACCATCGAGATTAAAGACTCTGGTGCATTTGGTGATATTGACGAAGAAAACTTTCCAGGAGCAAGTATCCTAACCAGAAGTGATCAAGGTCAAGTCCATATTTACCATGATGGTATTGATATGTTTTGCGACAAAGCCATATTTTATGGTAAAGAAGATTTTGTTGAAGCCTACGGAAATGTTAACATGAAGCAAGGTGACACCATAAACTTAACGTCAAAATACGTGGAGTATTCTGGTAAAACACAATTAGCATTTGCAAGTGGTGATGTGGTATTGACAGATCCTCAATCTACCATAACATCTGATACGCTATACTTTAACAGAGCAAAACAAGAATCTTATTATAAATCTGGAGGTAAAGTTGTAAGGGACTCATCTGGGACGATTACAAGTCGTATTGGTCGTTATTATATGAATGACAAAAAATACCGTTTTGTAGATAGTGTCAAACTTGTCAATCCAGATTACGAGCTTAACACAAAAACCCTGGATTACTATTCTGATAATGGTCATGCCTACATGTATGGTCCTTCAACAATAGTTGGTGATAGTAGCAAAATTTACAGCGAACGTGGTTTTTACGACACCACAAACGACACTGGCTATTTTGTCCGAAACTCAAGAATAGACTACGATAATCGTGTCATTGTTGGTGACAGTTTACATTTTGACAGAAGACTAAATTTTGCCTCAGCAACTAATAATATAACCGTTACAGACACTATTAATAGTAGTATCATTAAAGGACATTATGCAGAAGTCTATCGTGCTAAAGACTCTGTGTTTATTACCAAACGCGCTTTAGCAATTACTATCCAAGAAAAAGATAGTATATACATGCATGCAGACACGTTGATGGTTACAGGTAAACCAGAACATCGTATTACTAGAGGCTATTACAATGGTAAGGTATATAAATCAGATATTAGTGCCAAAGCAGATTCGATTCATGCAGACCATAAAACAGGACTAACACAGTTAATCAATTTAAAACGATTAAATAAAGGCGATGCATTTTCGGCTGCAAGAAAACCAATACTCTGGAATCTGGACAATCAAATGACAGGTGATACGATTCATTTAAAATCAAATCCTAAAACAGAAAAATTAGATTCACTCATCGTTTTTTATAATGCTTTTTTAATTAGTAAGGACACGATTAGTAAAGACTCATACAATCAAATTTCTGGTAAACGTTTAATAGGAATGTTTGATGATGATAATCAAATCAAACAAGTAGATATACTTAAAAATGCAGAATCTATTAACTTTAGTAGAAATGATAAGCAAGAGTTAATTGGAATAGAAAAATCAAAATCTGCAGATATTATTATCTATTTTGAAGAAAAAGAAGTTGTTGAGCTTAGAAAACTTTTACAATTTGAAGGCAAGCTTTACACAGAAGAAGATTTACCATTAAACGCTAGAAAATTAAGAGGTTTTGATTGGCGTGATGATGAACGTCCAAAATCTGTTGAAGATTTATTTAAAGACGATCCACCATTTACATTACCTGTAATTAAAGGACTAGAACCTTATCAAGAAGGTGAAGAGTTTTTTGGTGAAGCCCTAATTGGACGTGTTAAAAAAGCAGACGACGAAGCTGAAAAGAAGAATTTAAACAAAAAAGACGAAGCTCCTAAAGCCTCAAGGAATGTTCCTAAAAAATTTCTAAATACAAATACTAATACTCCTGCTGTACAAAAAGCAACTTCAAAAAAACAAACAGTTAATCAAAAAGTACAATCTAAGACTGATCAGGATTAGGAGTTATGAAGGATAGATTTTTTAAACACCAAGCACAAACGTCTCCATATCCTTTAGCTCTAGAAATTTCTTATGCTAAAGGAAGCTATATTTACGACACTAATAACAAAGCCTATTTAGACTTTGTTGCAGGTGTATCTGCATGTACATTAGGACATAGCCACCCAAAAGTAGTTAATGCCATTAAACAACAAGCAGACAAATATTTGCATGTTATGGTTTATGGAGAATATGTCCAAAAGCCAGCAGTAGACTTATGTAAATTTATAGCAGATCACTTACCAGAACCTTTAACATCTACGTATTTAGTTAATTCTGGTACAGAAGCTATTGAAGGTGCTTTAAAATTAGCACGACGTGTTACTGGACGTAGTCAGATTATTGCAGCCCATAATGCCTATCATGGTAATACTTTAGGATCTTTAAGTTTAATGGACTTTGAAGAGCGAAAAGCACCTTTTAGACCATTACTGCCAGATATTAGTCACATTACGTTTAATTACCAACCACATTTTAAACATATCACTACAAAAACTGCTGCAGTAATAGTTGAAACCATTCAAGGTGGAGCTGGTTTTATAGAGCCTAAAAACCATTATTTAGCCAAATTAAAAGCAAAATGTCAGGACGTTGGAGCGCTATTAATTTTAGACGAAATACAACCAGGAATTGGCAGAACAGGACAATTATTTGGTTTTCAAAATTATAATGTGGTTCCAGACATAGTCGTTACCGGAAAAGGATTAGCTGGTGGATTACCAATTGGCGCATTTACAGCGTCTAAGGCTCATATGGATGCCTTTCAGGATGGACCAAAGCTAAGCCACATTACAACTTTTGGTGGTAACCCATTAATTGCAGCTTCGGCTTTAGCCACATTACAAGAAGTTACAAATAGTGACTTAATGTCACAAGCTTTAGAAAAAGAACAATTAATCAGGCAACACTTAAAACATCCTTTAATTACCGAAATTAGAGGTCGTGGTTTAATGTTAGCAGCCATAACTACTGCAGCAAACATCACTGACCAAGTGGTACTACAAGCGCAAAATCAAGGACTAATACTCTTTTGGTTGCTGTTTGAGCCTAAAGCAATACGTATAACACCACCTTTAACAATCAGTAATGAAGAAATTATTAAAGGGTGTGGCATTATTATTGACTTATTAAATAAAATAACGGACTCTAATTAAAGAGTAAATCTCTTTCAATCAATCAAAAACACATCAAAACCCGTAATTGTTGATTACTTTGTTAAAAACAAAAGTGGCAAATGCCATTTAAAAAGTAATAGAACAGTACATTTATTACAATAGAAACACCTAAACAGTGCCTATGGAGTTTAGTCAAGAAGAACCAAATAAAGTATCGCTTAGCAGATTTGAATCGATGTTAAAAACAAACAATGTGTTGTTTTTTGACTCGGACGAATTTGAAAATATAATACACCATTACCTTAACCAAGGTAAAGTATCTTTAGCAAAAAAAGCTATTAAGTTAGGCTTAGAGCAACATCCTACATCTACTAATCTTAAATTATTTAAGGTAGAAATTTATGTGTTTGAAAATAAGCTAAAAGAAGCGAATCAGTTACTAGATGCCTTGTATGTATTAGAGCCATCAAACGAAGAAATATACATTCAAAAAGCTAATATATTATCTAAAGATGATAAGCATCAAGACGCGATTAAGGTTTTAAACATAGCTTTAGATTTAGCAGAAGAATCCTCAGAACTACATTCTTTAATAGGAATGGAATATCTATTTTTAGATAACTTTGAAGAAGCTAAACAGAGTTTTATGCGTTGTCTAGATGATGACATGGATGACTATTCTGCGTTATACAACATTATGTATTGCTTCGATTTTTTAAATGAAAATGATGAAGCAATCACCTTTTTAAATAGTTATTTAGATAAAAACCCATATTGTGAAGTTGCTTGGCACCAATTAGGTAAGCAATATTTTACTATAAAACAATACGAAAAATCTTTAAGTGCTTTTGAATTTGCAATTATCTCTGACGACACTTTTGTAGGTGCTTACATTGAAAAAGGTAGAGTCCTAGAAAAGTTAAAGCGTTATAACGAAGCAATCGAAAATTACGCAGTAACCCTAGAATTGGAAGACCCTACATCTTTTGCTTTATTAAGATTAGGACAATGTCATGAAAAACTAGGTCAGATAGATTTAGCAAAACAATATTATTATAAAACTGTTAAAGAAGACCCATTACTTGATAAGGGTTGGATAGCCATTACAAAGTTTTATAACAAACAAAAAAACTACCAAAAAGCATTATATTATATTAATAAAGCAATTAATATTAATGCAGACAATGCAGTATATTGGAAGTTATATGCACAAATAAACCACAGACTAAACTTTTTAGAAGAATCTGAACGTGGCTATAAGCGAGCTTTAGAACTTGGAAATTATGAGTTAGCCTCTTGGTTACAAAGAGCAGATATTTTAATTCAATTAGGAGAACCTGAAGCTGCTAGCTTAAACTTAATTCAGGCAGCAGAATTTTACCCAGAAGATGCAGAAATTGAATTTAGACTAGCTGGTATTTACTATGGTTTATTAGAAACTGAAAAAGGAAGCTACCACCTAAAAAACGGATTAACTTTTGACGAGGAACTAATATTTATTATAGAAGAAATTTTTCCAATGGTCTACCAATCTACGACCTTTAAAAACGCGTTAAAAAAGTTACATAAATCATAACATAAAATGATTTTTGCATACCTTTGGTTACCAACAAAACTCAAATTATGCAAAGACGCTTAAAAGATTACCTTGTTATTAGTTTAAAAGGAATTGCTATGGGAGCAGCAGATGCAGTTCCTGGAGTATCAGGAGGTACCATTGCGTTTATCTCTGGGATTTACGAAGAGTTAATTACAACTATAAGTGGTGTTAACCTATCATTAATAAAGACCTTAAAAAAAGATGGTTTTTTTGCCTTTTGGAAACAACTAAACGGTAACTTTCTTTTAGCGCTTTTAACAGGTATTATTATCAGTTTTGTTTCGTTTATGAGACTAGCAAAATACCTAATAGAACAACACCCAGTTTTAATATGGTCGTTCTTTTTTGGTTTAATTATAGCTAGTATCTTTTTTGTTGGTAAACAAATTAACAAATGGTCTGCTAAAACCATTATCGCATTAATTATTGGTACTATAGCTGCATTTTATATTACTAGTTTACCATCTTTAGCTAGTAATACCAACTCCTATTTTTTATTTATTGCTGGAGCCTTAGCAATTTGCGCTATGATTTTACCAGGTATTTCTGGTAGTTTTATATTAGTAATTTTAGGAGCATATAAAACATTAAGTGATGCTTTTCATGACTTTGATTTAAAAAAAATAGCTCTATTTGCAACTGGAGCAATTGTTGGTTTGCTTAGTTTTAGCCACGTATTAAAATGGCTATTCAAAAATTACCATAATACAACTCTAGCCATTCTAACCGGTTTTATTCTAGGTTCATTAAATAAAGTTTGGCCTTATAAAAAAACCATTTCGGTAATGGATGACGCTTCAGGATCTGTAGTCGATTTTATTGGACTTTCAGACTACCAAACGTTAAGTGTGTTTCAAAAAAACAGCTTAGATTTTGATAGCTACAAAACCGTTTTAGAGCAAAGTGTACTGCCATCAACCTATTCTCAAATTAACGCTAATACAGACGCTCAATTAGTTTTAGCAATTGGATTGATGATTGCAGGTTTTTTAACTATTTTTATTCTTGAAAAGGTAGGTAATAAAGCAAGCTAAATGCAAAACACACGCACATTTAAAGATAAACTATTTTTAATCTTAAAAGGATTAGGCATGGGAGCAGCTAATAAAGTTCCTGGTGTATCTGGTGGTGTCGTGGCATTTGTTGCAGGTTTTTACGAAGAGTTTATACACTCCTTACAAAAGGTAAATGGCACTGCTTTTAAATTACTTTTAAAAGGACGCTTTAAAGCGTTTTATCTTTATATAAATGGACGTTTTTTAAGCTTACTGTTTTTTGGAATGATAGTAAGCTATTTTAGTATTTCAAAAATCCTAGACTATCTTATTACGCACTACCAACTCTATGTTTGGAGTGTCTTTTTCGGGATGATTATAGGTTCAATTTATTACATAAGTAAGGATTTTAAAGATTGGAAAACCACAACATACTTAGCTTTAATTATTGGTGCTGTTTTAGGAATAGGTATTAGTTTTCTAGATCCTGCTACAGAAAATGATAACCTAATATTTGTTTTTTTCTGCGGAATAATTAGTGTTTCAGGAATGACATTACCTGGCTTTTCAGGATCATTTATCTTAATTTTACTTGGCAATTACGTCTTACTATTAGTGGACTCTGTAAATGCTTTATTTGATACATTTTCTGAAGTATTAATAGGTGATTTTAGCTTTACTGCAAATATAGAACGTCTTAGGATGTTAAAAGTACTAGCAGTCTTTACATTAGGCTCTGTAGTTGGTTTGGTAACTTTTTCTCATGTATTAAATTACATTTTAAAACATTATAAAAATGTCACGCTAGCATCAATTATAGGTTTTATAGTAGGATCTTTAGGTGTTGTGTGGCCATTTAAACATACCATATTTAAAACAAAATCTACAGGCGAATTTTTAGTAGATTCTAGAGGTCAAAAAATAATTGAAAATTACGAACGTTACTTACCAGAACTTAATACCGAAACTATAATCGCATTATGCTACACCATAGTAGGAATAGCAATCGTATTAGCATTAGAAATATATGGACAAAAAACAAAGCAATCACATGCGTAACTATGGATTAATTGGTAAAGATATCTCCTACTCTTTCTCTCAAAACTATTTTTCAATAAAATTTAAAGACGAAAATATTACTGATGCTAAATACCAAAATTTTGACATTCAAAACATTGAAAATTTTAAATCAAACATACTAACAACCAAAGGATTATCTGGTCTTAATGTTACCATCCCTTATAAAGAAAGTATTATTCCCTTTTTAGATTCATTAGATAAAAAAGCAAAAAAAATTGGTGCAGTAAACACTATTAAATTCACTAAAAAAGGACGTCTTAAAGGCTACAATACAGATATTTATGGTTTCAAAAAAAGTATCAAACCACATATAAAAAAACATCATAAAAAAGCTTTAATTTTAGGTACAGGAGGAGCCAGCAAAGCAATTGCTTATGTTTTAAAACAACTAAACATTCAATTTCATTTTGTATCAAGACAGCAGTCAAAAGCAGTTAGTTATACCTATGATACGTTAACGGAAGCTATTATTAATGAGCATCAAATAATTATAAATTGCTCGCCTGTTGGGACGTTTCCTGATGTAAATGAAGCACCAAATATTCCATATGGTGGACTTTCTAAAAAACATGTTTTATTCGACTTAATTTATAATCCATCACAAACGGTTTTTTTAAAACATGGCAAAAACCATGGTGCGACTACTATAAATGGCTATGACATGTTAGTGTTTCAGGCTGAAAAATCTTGGAAAATCTGGAATAAAAATCTTTAAACTAAGAGTTAATCAACAAATTATTGGTAGTTTTTCAACTTGTCACTATCTTTAAAAGCTAAATACATAAATATCAACTAAAAACATTTTAAAAATGTCAGAGCTAGATAACCTGCAAAATGCAGATGGAACGAAAGAAAACACTGAAAACGTACAACCAGAAACACCACAAGAAGTAACTTCTAAAGTAGAAGATAACGATGATGTTTTAAATGAAATTGAAGATTCTAATGCAGAAGATGCTGAAGATGAAGGTAACGTTGACAGACATAACATTGAAGATAAAGATTACGAATCGCTTAATTTAGAGCAATTGGTTATCGAACTTGAGCGTTTGGTTAAAAACGAAAAAGTACAAGCTATTAAAAAACATGTAGATGCAATCAAAACAGAATTTGACAAGCAGTTTCATGAGCTTTTGGACGAGAAAAAAGAAGAGTTTTTAAGTAATGGTGGTAATGAGATTGACTTTAGATATCACACACCTATCCAACAAAGCTTTAAAGATAACTATAAAGATTACAGACAACGCTTAAGTGGTCACTACAAAAATATAGAACAAAACCACAAGCAAAATCTTACTAATCGATTAGACATAATAGAAGGTATTAAAGCATTAACAGAAGATGCTGAAGACTCTATGAACACTAAATACAAAAAGTTTAAAGAGTTACAAGACCAATGGAAAACTGCTGGTCCAATACCAAGAGATAAATATAACAACGCTTGGAATAGCTACCATTTTAATGTCGAACGTTTTTACGACCTACTACATTTAGACAGAGATTTGCGCGATAAAGATTTTGAACATAATTTAGAGCTTAAAACTAAAATTATCGAGCAAGCTGAAGCATTAGCTAATGATGAAAATACCAACAGAGCCTTTAGAGAACTTCAAAATTTACATAAGATTTGGAAAGAAGAACTTGGACCTGTAGCTAGAGAACATAGAGAACCAATTTGGGAGCGCTTTAAAGAAGCGACTAAAAAAATTAACGCGAAGCGTCAAGATTACTTTAAAAATTTGGACACTGTTTATGAGCAAAACTTATTAAATAAACAGGCGATAATCACGCTTATTGAAGAAAAAGCAAGTGAAAAAATCACGAATCATAGTGGTTGGCAAAATAAAATTAAAGAAATTGAAGCCTTAAGAGAAGAGTTTTTCAAAGCAGGCAAAGTACCTGTTAAAGTTAACGAAGCAACTTGGGCTAAATTTAAAGAAGCTGTAAGAGGTTTTAATAGACGTAAAAACGAATTTTATAAAAGCTTAAAGAAAGACCAATACGATAATCTAGAGAAAAAACTAGAATTAATTAAAATTGCTGAAGACAATAAAGACAGTGAAGATTTTCAGGCAACAACGCAGTTGATGAAAAAAATTCAAGGCGATTGGAAACGTATTGGACATGTCCCTAGAAAAGATAGTGATAAAATATGGAAGCAATTTAAAAGTGCTTGTAACCACTATTTTGATCGTATTAAAGAACAAAGAAATGCAGCTAGTGCTGAAGAGGAAGAGGCTTTTACACAAAAAGAAGCCTTACTATCTGAAGTTAAAAACTTGACTCTTTCTGGAGATCAAAAAACGGACTTAGCAACTATAAAAACACAAATTAATAGCTGGAAAACTTTAGGTCGTGTGCCACGTAATAAGAAACAAATAGAAAGCGACTTTAATGATACACTTGATGGATTATTTAAATCTTTGGACTTAAATAAAACGGAAGCCGAGTTGATAAAATTTGAAAACAAGTTAGATCAATTATCTTCTGGTGATGACAGTCGCGCTATTGATAATGAGCGTTTTTACATCCAGAAAAAAGTAGATGAAATTAAAGGTGAAATTATTCAACTTGAAAATAACTTACAATTTTTCTCAAATGTAAAATCAGATAATCCATTAGTTAAAGAAGTGCATAAAAACATTAAAAAGCATAAGGATGATTTACAATTATGGGATACAAAACTTAAAAAAATTAAAGGATTGTACAATTAATAAAATCTAACTAATTTTAAAATTAAAGTTGCTATAAATATTACACATGTAATAGATTTAGCAACTTTTTTTTGCTTTAGTTACACTTACAAAAACTAAATAGAGTTTTATATATAATAACCTTGTACTTACTAAAGTATATGGTTTTAAATTAGTAAATTACTATTATGAAAATAAACCTATTATCCTGCGACGCAATTAGACCTGATAAAAAAGGAATTGCTAATTGTATTGAAGCTATTGCAATAGATATTAATGCAGCACAAGCCTTTCAATTTACAGAAATCTTATTAGAAGGAGATCCTATCGATTTTGATGTGGATGACAAAAACTCAGGATCTGCGTTAAGAGCCTTGCGCAAACTGGATATAGATTATCAGATATTAGATTAAAAACATTAGTAATAAAGTATACCAATTATGACCTACGGTATTAACGCTAAATCCTTTGCCAATAAGGACGCTTCAATCACTATAAAAGAGACTGCAATACAATTTGGTACTACACCACAATCTAACGACACGCTTGCTAGTCCTGCTGATTTATTTTTAAGTGCTTTTGCTGCTTGTATTTTAAAAAATGTACAACGTTTTTCTGTTTTAATGAAATTTGAATACACTTCTGCAGACATTACAGTACAAGGAGTCCGTCTAGACAAACCACCAAGAATGGATCAAATAGACTATCAATTAATAATAGATACTACAGATAAAAATCTAAACGTAAACTTGCTGAAAAAAAATATTGAAAAATTTGGTACCATTTATAATACGGTTAAATTAAGCTGCGATATAAACGGAACCGTTACGACAAAAGCATAAATCCATTAACAGACTACAATTCTAAGATTAACTTTATGTAAAGTAATACATAAATGAGATATAATTTATTTGAATGTTTAAACATTAATCGTAACATTGCAATGAATTAATTAATAATAGAAATTAATTTAAATATCAAAAAATATATTAGTCATATAATACAAACTGTTTTTTAAAATCAACTTACAATGAAGTCTAATACACAGCCTATGCTATTTGAAGACATAGAAAAAACAATTAAGCAATTAAGACCTGATACCATTTCTGAATCACGAAAAGAAGTATTACAACCTTTAGCAGATTATATACAATCAAAGGTGAATAATAACCTAGAAATACGTATTAATTTTATTTGTACACATAATTCTAGACGCAGTCATTTATCGCAAATTTGGGCACAAACAATAGCCAGCTACTTTGCTATTAAAAACGTATTTTGTTACTCTGGTGGTACTGAAGCAACAGCAGTTTACCCTATGGTTATCAAAACATTAAACCAATCTGGGTTTAAAATAAATGCGCTATCAAACGATAAAAACCCAATTTATTCAATCAAATATTCTAATAACGAACATCCAATTATTGGTTTTTCAAAAACATTAGATGACGATTTTAATCCGCAATCACAATTTGCTGCAATTATGACTTGTAGTCAAGCAGATGGTGGTTGTCCATTTATTGCTGGTGCTGAGCAACGTATACCTATTACTTTTGAAGATCCAAAAGCATTTGATAACACACCACAACAAGAAGAAAAATACAACGAAAGAAGTTTGCAAATAGCTACTGAAATGTTA
Organism: Olleya sp. AS48; assembly: GCF_038900355.1. NCBI lineage: Bacteria > Pseudomonadati > Bacteroidota > Flavobacteriia > Flavobacteriales > Flavobacteriaceae > Olleya > Olleya sp. AS48. Next base: position 235,267 of record NZ_JBBMRD010000006.1, read on the forward strand.
TTTGTTTTCTCTCAAATAAAATCATAAAAATGGCTTCAAAAAAATTAAGTTTTCTAGATAAAAATCTAACGCTATGGATATTTGTAGCAATGATAATTGGTGTTGGACTTGGGTATTTTATACCAACCTTTCCAGATATTATAAATTCCTTTAGTAGTGGATCTACAAATTATCCAATTGCAATTGGTTTAATTTTAATGATGTATCCACCATTAGCAAAAGTTAATTACGCTTTATTACCAAAGGTTTTTAAAAACACTAAAATATTGTCAATTTCGCTTATTCTAAATTGGATTATCGGACCTGTTTTAATGTTTATTCTGGCTATTACATTTTTAAAAGACTATCCAGAATATATGGTTGGGCTAATTTTAATTGGTTTAGCACGTTGTATTGCAATGGTCTTGGTTTGGAATGATCTTGCAGAAGGTAGTAGCGAGTATGGTGCAGGTTTAGTCGCTTTAAACAGTATTTTTCAAGTATTTGCTTATAGTTTTTACGCTTGGCTTTTTATAACCATATTACCTCCTTATTTTGGATTTGAAGGTGCTATTGTAGATATTTCAATAGGTACCATTGCAGAAAGTGTCGCTATATATTTAGGTATCCCTTTTCTTTTAGGGATTTTAAGCAGACAAATTTTAGTAAAATTAAAAGGTGAAGATTGGTATACTAATACATTTATACCAACAATATCTCCTATGACTTTAATTGCACTATTATTTACAATAGTCATTATGTTTTCGTTAAAAGGTGAGTTAATTGTAGAAATACCAATGGATGTTTTAATTATTGCAGTACCATTACTTATCTATTTTTTACTAATGTTTATTATCGGTTTTTTCTTTACAAAAGCTTCTGGTGCAGAATATGATAAAACCGCTTCTGTTGCATTTACTGCTGCTGGTAATAATTTTGAACTAGCTATTGCTGTCGCTATTGCTGTTTTTGGACTTAATTCTGGACAAGCTTTTGCAGGTGTTATTGGTCCTTTAGTAGAAGTTCCTGCGCTGATTTTATTAGTGAGAGTCTCTTTCTGGCTAAGAAAAAAATATTATGGACACGCTACTTTGTAAAAAGACGCAGAACACAGTAAATAAATAATTACTTAACAGATAATTACAAGTAATAAAATAAAAAGCACAATCCTAAGATTGTGCTTTTTCTATTTTATATAATACTACTTAAAACGATTACTTTTTAGGAATCTCCTTTAAAATCTCTAATACAAAGTTCCAGTATTTTAAGCAGAAGATATTTGCGTGTATTAATCAACCTTATCTTAACCTTTATTCTGATACTGCATTACTTGCAAATTTGACTTTGTCATTTTTTTCAACTAAATTCGTTTAACTTCGAATATAATTCATTGAAACGGAATCATATTCGCTATACTTTCTACACAATAGCGGAACTCACTCAAACGCAATCAAAAATGAATAGATTCTGCTTTATATTATTTTTCATTAATATTTTAAATGGTCAAGTAAATGGAGTTGTTCTTGATTCGGTTTCTAAAGAACCAATAGTATATGCTAACGTTATATTACAATCGGAACAAATTGGTGTTGCAACAAATTTTAAAGGTGCTTTTCAAATTAATAACAAAAACAACTTAGGAAGTGACACTTTATTGGTAACGTATGTTGGATATAAACCTCAAAAAATAGTTATAAACCACAAAAAAAGAGATAGAGATAGCATTTATAGGTTATATTTAAAAGAGGACATAGAACTACTAGACGAAGTTCTTATAAAATCATCTAAAAAATTATCTCAGACAACCTATAAAATTAAGTCTAAAGGCAAAAAGTTAATAGGGCATAATATAAAGTATAATGAAGAAGTAATTAAGCTTGTAAATAATAATAAGAATACGTCTGGTAAGTTACTTAACGTTACATTTTATTTTAGAAGCTATGAAAGAGATTATGGACAAAAGCTACCTGTACATTATAGGTTAAATTTTTATTCTGTAGATTCAATTAGCAAAAAACCAAAAGATTTAGTTTTGTTGGAGAGCGATATTATTATTAAACCCGAGCCCAAACCCGAACTCGAGAACAAATACAAAAACAGAAATAAAAAGCAAGCTATTAAGGTGGATTTAAAAAATTACAATATTAAATTTCCAAAAGAGGGTTTATTCTTAGGCTTACAATCCATAAATCCAAGTTTAACTCAACCAAAAACAGGTTCTTTTTATATAATTACACCAATGTTACTTGAATCATATGTTAAAAAAGCAACTACCTATTATAGAACTTTGGGTGGTGAAACTTTCGGAAATATGAAAGGACTGACAAAGAATCATTATAGAGATTTAATTATAGATGTAGAACTAAAATACTATGAAAATTAAAAATAATAAGTAATTTGAGAAATTGCTCACTCAAATTGAATTGAAAAATATTATCGCATAAAATACTGTACGAATTCACTCAAACGTAAAAACCAAAAAAAAGTATTTAGGTAAATAATTCGAAATCTGAAAAACTACTGTGTAGAACACCGTATATAATTTATTGCTAGTTCTAGCCTACTTACGAACATTCCTTCAGAATATTCTATTCGGTTTTTATTTGCTAAATTAGGTGCTTAAACCACGCAACAAACCATATACAACAACGTTAAACGAACATTAATAAATCACATAAAAAAGCACAATCCTAAGATTGTGCTTTTTCTATTTTATATAATACTAC